>JAKFUP010000082.1 GCA_021732625.1 Hyphomicrobiales bacterium | reverse complement strand
TGGTGGGGGCGTTCATCTTCGGACTCGTCTTGTTTCGGGCGGCGGGCGCCACGGGCCAGTAAAGATTGAACCGTTCTAAGCTGTTTTGCGACAAAGGGAAGGTGCGGATCTGGGCTCGACCATGCATAGTCTGCAGGCGCTGGAGATGACCTATTCTCCAACGACGCCCTAGAAATCCGAAAGAAATCCGCCCATGGCCTCCGCGACCACCGCCACGGATAATCCCGTGCCTCAGCCTGCAGCCGAGCCGCGGATGGGCCTGCGAGTCATTCTTATCCTGATGGCGATAGTCGAGGCGATCGGATCTATCCCGAATGTTGGTACTCTCATCGGCGACATGTCGCAATTTCTGGGATCTGGCCTCAGCAGCTTTCTAATTAAGACGCACTTTGCGACGACCCCGATTTTTGCGGTGGCAGCGCTGGCGTTGGCAGCCATGGACCACATCCGCCATGCGATCACGGCGCTTGCACTGATCGCCCTCATGCGCTGGCTCAGCCTCATGCCATCCGTCGTGCTTCACGGCTTAGATTTTTTCGGACTGATCGGCAACCGTACCGTCGTTCAGATAATCGCCTTCCCGTTGATGGCGATCTGCGCCATCGTCTACGCCACCCGCAACGAACGGCTTGTCCTCAGCACCCTGCTGGTCTCCCTGCCGATAATGACCAACCTTTTTTTCCGGCTCGCGCTGTTTGCGATCAGCATCGCGATAGCTAGCTTCTGAAAATCCAAAAGAATCCGCTCATGAACCCCGCAACCGCCGCCGCCCTCGATCAACAACCCGTTCCCACACCTGCCAAGACCGCCGCCGAGCCGCGGATGCTCGGCCTGCGCATCGTGCTGATCCTGATGGGGCTGATGGAGGCGCTGGACGGCTTCCCCAGCGTATCGACCCTGTTCGAAGACATGTCACAAATTCCGGGCCCGGGATTCGGCGGCTTCCTGATCAAGGCGCATCTGGCGACGCATCCCGTTCTCGCAACCGCAGTGATCGTACTCGCCGCCATCGGCCGGGTGCGCGCGGCGATCATCGCGCTCGCAGCCATCGTCATCATGACGTGGTTGAACTATATGCCCTCGGTCGTGCTGCACGGGCTGGATTTCAAGGGCACCAGCGCTGTTGAAACGCCGCTCCGTATTGTCGCCTTTCCGCTGATGGCCGTCTGCGCCATCGCGTATGCCGCGCGCAATCAGCGGCTCGGTCTCGCCACCGTGCTGGCTTCGCTCCCCACGCTGTTGCAGTGGCTCGGCATCGTGTTCTTTGCCATCGGCGTCATGATCTACGGCTTCTAATCGAGCCAGAGGTTGCGCAAGACGTGGTTGCACAAGACGCTCCGGCGCGCTTGAATGGCGCGGGGGTCTTTTCATGACGTTGTCTCGGATTCGATTCGCTACTGCAGCGCTGGCCATCTTCGCCGCGCTCGGCGTCACGTCGGCCCACGCCGACCGCTGCGACGCGCTCGCCAAGCAGCTCACCGATCAGATCGACGGCGTGAAGCTCGGCAAGACCGTGGCCGGTGTGATCTATCTCGATCATCCCGCCGTGAAGCAGGCCTCGCTCGGCTGTTCCAGCCGCAATGCATCCAACCAGATCTATGCATCGACCGACGAGCGCAAGCCGAAGCCTGAATTCTTCGATTTCATCGCCAAGGCCTCGGCGCTGGTGTTCACGATCCCGATCAAGGATACCGACCGCGGCGTGAAGCGCTGCTACGGCCGCATCGGCGTCGTTCGCGGCTACAACATCGTCACCCGCTACCGCCGCCTCGACATCAGTTGCACCGGCACGCGCATCGGCAAGACCGGCGGCACCACCATCACTGTCTCCCGCGACAAGAGCGAGTGACATGGCAGCCGCTGTTTTCGTCGATGCCAATGAAGCGCTCGCGGTCATTATGGAAGGCCTCAAAAGGCCCGGCGATCCGCCGATCGTCATTCATCGCGACCCGGACGTGAAACCGGAAGAATTGCCCGAGGTCTTGCTCGGCGCCGATATCGCCATCGTCGATCACACTTACTTCCCGACGCCGATCGCAAAGCAATGCACCGGCCTGAAGCACGTGGTGTTTCTCGGCACCGGGCCGCGCAGCTACATGAACGTCGAAGATCTCGCGGAGCTTGGCATCACGGTCCACATCATCAAGGGTTATGGCGACACGGCGGTTGCGGAAAGCGCCATCGCGCTGATGTGGGCGTCTGCGCGCAACATCGCATTGATGGACCGCGAGATGCGCGGCGGCCAATGGCTGCGCGAGGACGGCCTGCAACTCACCGGCAAGACCTTGGGACTGATCGGCTACGGCGGCATCGGCGCGGAGGTCGCGCGGATCGCGGCGGGTGGCGGCATGAAGGTGCTGGCGTGGAACAGAACGCCGAAAACGGCTCCCAATGTGACATTCGTCGAGATCGATCGCCTGCTTGCCGAGAGCGACGTGGTCTCGATGAATTTGACGCTGAACGACGAGACCCGCGGATTTCTCTCGCGCGCGCGCATCGCGCAGATGAAGCCGGGCGCCGTGTTCATCAACACCGCCCGCGCCGGATTGACCGACGAAGACGCGATCTGCGATGCGCTGGAGTCGGGTCACTTGCGCCACGCAGGTCTCGACGTGTTCATGACCGAGCCGCTGCCCGCTGGTCATCGCCTCACAACCATCCGCAACGTCACGCTCTCGGCGCACTCGGCTTTCCGCACACCGGAGGCGAGCGACAACCTGATCGCCGCCGCGCTCGGCCATTGCCGCCGGATTGCCTCGCTATAGATCGTTATTGCAAGCCATCGCCGGGACAAACCCGGCCATGACAAGGACCGGACTTCTCACACACCGACACCGTTGAAAAATCCGACCATATCCGTCAGCACCGGCGCGCGGCTGCGCAGCGGCACGGTCAGCGCCAGCAGAATTCCCGGATGGCCGATGCCGGGATAAATTTTCTCCGTCAGCGGCACCGACGCCGTTCGCAAACGCTGCGCCAATGCGCGTGTGTTGCGCGGAAAAACCACGGTGTCGTCAGCACCCGTCGCGAGGAAAAATGGCGGCAGACCGCGGCGGACGAGATTGACAGGCTGCGTCTGATCCAGACGCTGTGCTTCGCCAAAAACATCGATCGTGGTGCGGTTATCAAGCGGCAGGAAATCGTAAAGCCCCGCCAACCCTGCCATGCCCTTGATCAAGTTTGGCGAACCCCCGGCGGCATCGAGGTATCGCCGGTCGAGCGCCACCATCGCGGCATTGTAGGCGCCCGCCGAATACCCGGCGATGAAAACGCGCGACGGATCGCCGCCGAATCCCGCGATGTTCTTTTCCACCCAGGCACAAGCCAGCGCACAATCGTCAAGGAAAGCCGGGAACCGCACCGACGGAAACAACTGATAGTCTGGCAGCACCGTCACGAAGCCTGCTGACGACAAAGCGGAGGCGACGAACGAATAGTCCTGCCTGCGGCCGCTGCTCCACGAGCCGCCATAGAAAAAGACCACCACCGGCGCGCGGCCGCTCGAGCCCACAGGCGCGTATACGTCCAGGCTTTGCCGGGGACCCGGGCCATAGGCGACACCCGAGGCAGCGCTGCGCGCGCCGCCATCCGCGGGAACCACACTGTTGAGAACGCCGAGCGGCGTGCAGCCCGCCAGCAATGCGGGGGCGGCAAGAATCGCGGGAGCAGCAAGCAAAGATCGGCGCGTGAGAGACAAACCGTGCTCCGGAGGATGAGGCTTCGACCGGATCGATCAACCGGCATGACATGTACCGGCCAAGCACACCGCTGGTTTCGCGGCTAGCACGATTTTCGCGACAGCGTGCCGGTATGATCCTGCCAGATCAACCGCTCGGATCGCCTACGCCGCGATTTTCTCGTGATCGCGATGCTCCGGATAGATCGCGAGAGTCGTGAACTCGTAGCCGCAATCGTCGCACGACCAGATGTACGCCATGCGGCGCGCATCGCCCTCCGACCACAACGGATGCGCGATCCTCTGCCCGCATTGGGCACACGGATTGTGATGCGGATGCTGATCTCGCGACGAGACGGGTGAAGACGCAACCGGTGAAGACGCAACGAAGTGAGTGGCCATGGCGCACCTCCGTGTCAGCTTCGTGATTGTCTCTTATGGCGCGCAGAATCGGGCTTCGTCACGACGCAGTCAAGACAAAGCGATGACGCATCCAGAAAAGTGATTCGAATTGAGTCAGCGATGCAGACTCATTTGGGGCGCAAGCCCTCATTCACCGATGCCTGGAACTCAAACGCTCCCTGGCGGCCCCATCTTTGCCGCGATGCCGCGCGACTTTCGCAGCCGAAGCACATTCATACAAAGGGGCTGATCATGACGGAGGCTGTGACTTACACCGGCGGCTGCCACTGCGGCATGGTGCGTTTTGAATGTACCGCCGACCTTTCGACCGTGACCGCCTGCAACTGCTCGATCTGCACCAAAAAAGGCCTGCACTTCTCTTTCATTGCGCCGAGAAGCTTTCAATTGCGCGCCGGTGCGGACGGCTTGAAGGAATATCTTTTCAACCGCCACGCCATCAAACATCAGCTCTGCGTCGAATGCGGCGTCGAGACCTTTGCGAGAGGCGCGAAGCCCGACGGCACGCAGGTCATCGCGGTGAATGTGAGCTGCATCGACGGCATCGAACTCGCCAGGCTCAAGATGACCCCGATGGATGGGCGGAAATTCTGAGCGAGCAACCGCCAGCGAACAGCCCTAGCGATCGAGCGCCTTGTAACGCCGGAAAATGCCATGCTCGTTAAACGCGATCCGGCGCGGACTGGCCAGATAGGCTTTGATGTTCGGCCGCGCGGCGACGCGATCGTGCAGCGCGATCGAACGCGGAATGTTTCGCTCGAAGCGGCTCATGCGTTTCGGAAAAGCGTAACGCAGCCCTTCGACGATCTGGAACAGCGACAGATCAACGTATGTCAGCCGCCGTCCGGTCAGATACGGCGCATCGGGCGACATCAATCCTTCGAAATAGCCGAGATACTTTGGCGCACGCGCCGACCAGAATTCGCCCGCGCGCTTTTTCGCTGCGGCCTTCTGGTCCTCATAGTACAGCGATGTCCCGAGCGGGTGATGCGTGTCGTGAATTTCCGCCACCAGATCGCTGACCGTGAGTTGCAGTTGATGCACCCATAGCCGTCCCGCTTCGGCTTTCGGCGCAAGACCGTGACGCGGGCCGAGATACAGCAAAATGTTGGCGGTCTGCGCGATCAACAGCGATCCGGCTTTGAGGATCGGCGGCGCGAATGGCGGTGTATCGCCGGTGCCATCGATCAGCTTCATCATCGCGGCTATGCCGCTGTCGCCGCGCCGGGCAATGTCGCGGTAGCCGGCGCCCGCCTCTTCCAGCGCCAGCCGCACGAATTCGCCGCGGCCCTGAATGGTTGGCCAATAGTAAAGATCGTAGCGCATTGCCCATCCTTTCCGCTGACGTCACAGCGTTAACGCATTGCTAACCATAGCGCGCCCGAAGCAGCCCGCCGCAACGGATAGAACTCAGGAAATCTCAACCTTGATCGGCAAATCACATCGAATCCAGCCGCATCACCATACGGTTCCACTCCGGATTAATACTCACACACCTATCGTGGAACCTCGGGGGAGTTCGTTCGATGCCTTACGCCGACACCTTGGGATTCGCATACCACCAGATCCTCGTCATCATCGCGGGGGCGGTTTGCCTGTTCGGCACATGGGTCGGCATGCGCCATTTCGCGCGCGCGCGGGCGACGGCTGGAACGACACGGCTCGGCTGGCTGTTCATGGCGTCGGTGGTGACCGGCGTCGCGCTGTGGGCCTCGACCTTCATTTCAATTCTGGCGCTCGATCCGGCTCTCAAAAGTGGATTCGAACCGGTTGCGACGAGCTTCGTATTGTTGATTGCGATCGTTGCGTGCCTCGCAGGTTTCCAGATCGGCAGCCGTCCGTTTCCAGCGCTGGCGCCCGAGCTTGGCGGCCTTGTCATGGGCGTCGGCATCCTGGCGATGCATTTTATCGGCCTGCATGCCTGGCACGTCGAGGGCACGATCCAGTGGAATGTCTACGGCCTCATTCTGACCCTGCTGCTCGGACTCAGCCTCAGCGCATTGTCCGTCAACCGCGCCAACCGCCCGGTGACACGCTATTGCCGCCATGGTGCCGCGATCGTGCTGGCGTTCATGATCTGCGTCATGCACTACGCATTAACGGCGTCGGCGACCACAATGCCCGATCCGTCGATCGCTATGCCGCCCTATCTGATCCCGGCTCATATGCTGTGCTTCGCCGTCGTCGGCGCCGTGCTGCTGGTGATGGGCTCGGGCTTCTCGTCTTATGTGATCGACCTGCGCACCCGCACCGAGTCGGCCGAGCGCATTCATCAGCTATCGTTCAACGATACAATGACCGGACTGCCGAACCGCATCGCCTTCAACGAGCGGCTCAGCTTCGACATTTCGGACGCGCACGAAAAGGGCCAGAAGCTCGCCGCTTTCTCGATCGATTTCGACGGCTTCAAGGACATCAACGACGTGTTCGGCCACAGCGCCGGCGATCTCGTCCTGATCCAGATCGCGGAGCGTTTGCGCAACTCAGTCGGCGAAGGCGAATTCGTCGCCCGCCAGAACGGCGACGAATTCCTTGCCTTGAAAATGTCCGGCAACCATCCGGCCGACGCGCAGGCATTTGCCGAGAAACTGGGCAAGATTCTCTCGGAACCATTCAAGGTCAGCGATAGCGAAGTCAAACTCACCGCCTCGATCGGCTACTCGGTGTTTCCGCTGGATACCCGCGAACGCGATCACCTCATCAGCAACGCCAAGCTCGCGATGCATCGCGGCAAGGCGCATCAGGCTGGCACCATCTGCCGCTATGACCGCGACATGGACGATGCCGCCCGCGCCCGCCGTTCGCTGGCGCGCGATCTGCTCAGCGCGACCAAAAACGGCGAACTCGAACTGCACTATCAGCTCCAGACGCTTTTGCGTGACGGCACCGTTTGCGGCGCCGAAGCCTTGATGCGCTGGCATCACCCGGTGCGCGGCATGATTTCGCCCGCCGAGTTCATTCCGCTGGCGGAGGAAACCGAGGCCATCGTCGAGATGGGCGAATGGGCGCTGCGAACGGCCTGCCGTGCCGCGGCGGACGGAAAACTACCCGGCGTCGTCGCGGTCAACGTCTCGCCGCTGCAATTCAATCACGGCGATCTCGCCGAGACCATCAAGGGCATTCTCGCTGAGACCGGCTTGCCGGCTAACCGGCTCGAGATCGAAGTCACCGAGTCGATGCTGATGTCGGATCAAAGCCGGTGTCTGGAGATTCTGCGCAAGCTGAAAACCATGGGCATCCCGATCGCGATGGACGATTTCGGCACCGGCTATTCGTCGCTCGGCACACTGCACGCCTTCCCGTTCGACAAGATCAAGCTCGACCAGTCGTTCGTGCGCCGCATTCCCGGCGACACGCTGGCGGCTGCAATCGTCAAGACGGTCCTTGCGCTCGGCACCAGCATGAACGTGCCGGTGCTGGCGGAAGGCATCGAGACTGAGGAGCAACTGCAATTTCTGGTCAGGGAAGGCTGCAGCGAAGGTCAGGGCTATCTGTTCGCAAAGCCCGTGCCGGTCGCACAAATCCCGGATGTCATGGCGAAGATGCTGTCGCGGGTCGGCAAGACATCGGCGGCCGCAGCAACAGCACCGGGCCATTCGAAGGCAAGCATCGCCGCCGCGTAGTCAGCTGTCTCCGTCATTGCGAGCCAACGGGTCTCGCCTTTGGCGAGCCCGATGACAGGCTCCGCGAAGCAATCCTGAAACAACAAACTGGATTGCTTCGTCGCAAGCGCTCCTCGCAATGACGAACGGATTTAGATCTGACACCACCTAGTTGGTCGCAAAACAATAGAACAGGCCGTCACCGCCGGTGCCGCGCAAATCGGTCTGGCTGCATCCGCCGTCATTGCCGCGCGAGGGATGCGACGTATTCCATGACTTCGACGGCTCGTCGTCGCGCAGACCGATGCGATCGGAATGCCCGACCATCGCCGCGCCCTGTGTGCTGCTCGTCCAGTTCTTGCAGGTCCGGTCGTCGCCTGCCGCGAAGGCCATACCATCCGCTTGCGATCCGGTCAGCACGTCGTGCCGGTTCGGCGTATCGCCGCGGCCATTGATGACGTCGCCCTTTTCGCTGAGCGCGCTCAGCTTGGTGAGCTGATTGTTGCCGCTGTGCAGATCGGCCACAGTCTTCGCAATCACCGCACCCTTGGCATTGGTCCACGGCCCCGCGCCGATGCGGTCTTTGGCATTGATCGCCGGCTTGCCGTCCGCAGGCTGCGTCGAGAGATACGCGCGCCAGGTCTTGGCACCGGCGCCGGAGGCCTGCGCCAATGTCTGGCAATGATTATCGGCGCCTGCGAGACCTCCGAGGTTGCCGCCGTTTCCGATGCCGGCGCTGGTGACGAAAAACGTCATCCCCGCCTGCTGCGCGCTGGCGGGAAAAGCTGCACCGATCGTGAGCACGGCCACACAGGCCAGATGGCGCGAAACCGTCGCGAGTTTATACGGCATGATCGTCTCCCGGATTGTTTGTTTTGTTTGCAACGTCTGATGCACGCATTGATCGGTCGCAGCAAAGGGGCGATCAACACACGATTGCGCGATTTAACAGCTAGTGCGATAGACTGCCGTTCTGTTAGTTGAGACTCGTATCTCGCATAGCAGCAACTGCCAATAGGGGCCTTCCGATATGATGCTACGTGGCAATCTGGGCCGTATTTTTGCCGAAACAGAATCTCTACCGCGCGTCCTGGACGTTGGCGGGATTTTTGCGCCACTCAATACTGCAACGCATATTGTTGATGTGATGCCTTACAGCTCATTGCGCGGTCCACTTGACCCAAACCGGCCGACGCGATTTTCTCCGGAGACATTTTCCCAGTTCGATATTTGCAGAAAACCTTGGCCCTTCCCCGATAAATTCTTCGACTATTCATTCACCGCGCATACGCTGGAAGACGTCCGTGATCCTATTGGAGCCGCCGAAGAATTGATGCGCGTATCCAAAGCCGGATACGTGGAAGTGCCGTCGCGAATGCGCGAGTGTTTTCACTACAAACACGGCTACCTGTGGCGGCGCATTATAGGCCGGCCTATTCGGGTTGGTTGGGAGCATCACCGCTGGATGTGCGAACGATCTGACACCGGTCTGGTCTTCACCGCGAAGACCACGAACGCACTCTTTTCCAAGAACTTTTTCATTACTGTCGAAGAGGCTGGCAGACAATTAACCCCCGAAGAAGCAAACATTGGCTTATTTTGGGACCAGAGCTTTACCGTGGAAGAGCGAATGATTATCGAGCCAGGCGCCGTCGACAAGGAACTTGCCAGGTACAAGAAACAAGCGCTCGCGCAGATCCGCTCCGCTCACTAATTTGGTAACTTACCAACGTCGAGTCTTCCGCAAATAGCAAAAGGCGCCGCACGAATGCGGCGCCTTTGATTTTTGAAAGCGGGAGCGAAGATCAGCTGGTCTGCTGAATCGCCGACAATTCCCACGGGCCGTTCTGGCGGCGCGCGAAGGTCCACACCTCTGTCACCTCGACCGGCGTGTCGCTGCCATCGACGACGCGGCCACTGGCGCGGTCGATCGTCTTGTCAGTCAGCCCGAAACGCATCGCGAGCGTCGCGTAGTCGGTCGGGCCTTCGCTCCAGGCTTCCGCAAGGTCGCCCTGCAGCAGCTTCACGTCGCTGACCTTGTTGACGACGCCACGGCTGGTGTTGGCCGCGAGGTCTTCGCGGAAGTACGAAGCCATTTCGGGCGTGGCAAGTTCGTTCAGTTTCGCGATGTCCTCATTCGACCAGGCGGACTGAACGTCGCCGAGCAACCGCTCGAACGCATCGTAGTCGTCCGGCTTGATCTGCAGCGGAACCGGACGGTTGAAACCGAAACCGCCGCCGCCACCCGCACCGCCGCCGAGCGGCGCCGAATAGGGCGAACCCGTCTGTTGTTGCGGCTGCTGTTGGGCCTCGAAGTTCGACGGCCCAGAGGCGTAGGCGGTGTTGTTGCCCGCGTTGCGGCGCCGCCACCAGTTGATGGCGAAGCGCGCGATAAAGAACACCAGCACGAGCTGGATGATCAGGCCGAAGATCGACGACATGCTGCCGAGGCCGCTGAACAGGCCACCGCCGAACAGAGCGCCGAGCAGGCCAGCACCGAGGAAGCCGGCGGCGAGGCCACCGAGCATCCCCATACCGGGACGGTTGAAGAAGCCGCCGCCCGCAGGCGCGGCTGCCGGCGCATTGACGCCCGGCTGGGTCTGGGTGCGCTGCATCGATTGCGTCGTGCCCGGCGCGGTTTTGGTTGCTGGCGGTGGCGCAAACGTGCGCGACCCGCGCGATCCGAAGCTGCTTCCGCCGCCCGGACGCGCATCGGCAGCCGACATCGCAACGGCAAGCGGCATCGCTAGCGCCATCGCAACAGCCAGCATCTTGAAGAGCTGTGAAATTCTCATTGGTCGTTTCCTCGACTCCCCCCGGCATGGGGTTGCGCATAAGATGGCCACGGCGGGGTGAAAAGAAACACTGGAAGTGGCAAAAACCCTGCGGCCCTCGGTCGCGGGCGGCCAGAACATACCGATTAAGATGAATTAAATTTGTCATTCCGCAGTGCAAACCAGTTGAGCCGCATCAGGCGTCGGTCATGGTTTCTTTAACGGCTGCAACCAGTTGCGCCAGCGTAAAGGGCTTCGGCAGGAAAGCGAATTGCTCGTTGGCCGGCAAGCTCTTCTCGAAAGCGTCTTCCGCATAGCCCGAGACGAAAATGATCTTGAGATCGGGATTGCGCGCACGCATTTCGCGCAGCAGCGTCGGCCCGTCCATTTCCGGCATCACGACGTCTGACACCACAAGATCGATCGCGCCCTGCTGCTCGTCGATCGCCTCCATCGCCTCGACGCCGTTCGCCGCCTCGATCACGCTGTAGCCGCGTGAACGCAGACCACGCGCGTTGAGCGAGCGCAGACCGTCTTCGTCTTCCACCAGCAAGATAGTGCCCTGCCCGGTCAGGTCGGCAGATTTCGGTTTCGCCGCGGGTTGCTCGGCTGCGATCGGTGGCGCTGTGCCATTGAGTTGCGGCGGATCGTGCTGCGCCTCGTCCTTGCCCGGCACATGCCGCGGCAGGAAGATACGAAACGCCGTGCCGCCGCCTTCGCCCGGATCGGCATAGATAAAGCCGCCGGTCTGCTTGACGATACCGTAGACGGTCGAGAGTCCAAGACCCGTGCCTTTGCCGACCTCTTTGGTCGAGAAAAACGGCTCGAAAATCTTGTCGACGATATCGGCTGGAATGCCGGTGCCGGTATCGGTCACCTCGATCTTCACATAGTCCGCCGCCGGCATGCCCTTGTTGGTGAGCCGTTCAGCATCCTGCGCAGAGACATTCGCCGTGCGCACCGTCAGCTTGCCGCCATCGGGCATGGCGTCGCGCGCATTGACCGCGAGATTGACGATGACCTGCTCGAATTGCGAGACGTCGACCTTCACCGGCCACAAGTCACGGCCGTGCAGGGTTTCCAGCTTGACCTTCTCGCCCACCAGCCGCTTCAGCAGCATATTGAGGTCGGACAGCGCGTCGCCGAGATCGAGCACCTGCGGCCGCAGTGTCTGCCGCCGCGAGAACGCCAGCAACTGACGCACCAGCGCCGCAGCGCGGGTCGCGTTCTGCTTGATCTGGATGATGTCCTGGAACGACGGGTCGGTCGGTTTGTGCGCGCTGAGCAGGAAATCGTTTGCCATCATGATGGCGGACAGCACGTTGTTGAAGTCGTGGGCGATGCCGCCGGCGAGCTGGCCGACCGCCTGCATCTTTTGCGACTGCGCGAACTGGTTCTCCAGCATGCGCTTCTCGGTCGTCTCCAGCATGTAGACGATGGCGATCTCGGTATCGCGTTCGTCGTTTTCCTCAACCGAGGTGACGAAGAACTGCCCCCAGCGTTCCTGCCTGCTTTCGAGCGTCGCCTCGACAGGATTGATGTCGCCCTGTCCTTGCGCTGCCTTGTCGATCGCCGCCTTCAGCTCTGTACGATCGCGCTCATGGACCGCGGCGAGGATCGAGCGATTGACCGCACCGTCGGCGCTAAGACTTTGCGCGAGCTTGGCGAACCGTGCATTGGCGCGCACCACCGCGCCCGATTTGTCCACGGTCGCAATCGCCATTGGCGTATGGTCGAAGAACCGCATGAACCGAACTTCGGCGGCGCGCTGCGGATCGGCGCGCTCGTCGCGCGCGCGGCTGATGACGAGGGTCCGCGAACTGCCCGGCGTGCCGTCGGCGCCGAACGCCAGCTTGTGGTAGAGCCGCACCGGAACAGTCTTGCCGTTGCGCGTCTTGAGATCGAGATCGAACACCTCGGTCTTCACTTCGCCGGGCACAGGCGCGACCGAGCCGAGCAGTGCCGCACCGTCGCCGGTGACGATATCGCCGAGCTTCAGTCCGCCGGAACCGATCTCCGCAAGGTCGTGATCGAGCCAGCCGGCCAGCGTCGCGTTGACGTAGACCAGATCGCCGGTGGGACTGACCGAAAAGAAACCGCACGGCGCGTGATCGAGATACTCGATGGCGTGCTGCAGTTCCTGGAACACATCTTCCTGCCGCTCGCGGTCGCGCGTGATGTCGGCGATCGACCATACCACCTGCCGCGCGGCCTTCTTCTGCTGTCCGAGCGGCCGCACCCGCATGCGCAACCAGCGCGCCTGCGATCCCTCCGCGTTGGAGACACGGACTTCTTCCTGCAGACGCTTGCCCTCCCGCGCGGCCTTGAGCAACCGGAACACAGCCTCCGAGACGTCCGGGTTGCCGATGAAGACCCGCTCCACCGGCCGCACATCCTGCATGCCCTCCGCGCCGGTCAGCGCGAAATAGGCGGCATTGGCATAGACCACATGGCCTTGCGGATCGGTGACCGCGAGACCGTCAAAGGCATGGTCGGCAATCGGCCGGGCGATCGGATCCTGCGCGGCCCTGTCGGCAAGCCGGACGATCCCGGCAGCAAAGGCAAACAGCGAGAACAGCCCGACCATCGCCAGCAGCGCCAGAAGACCGAGAATATAGGGCTGCGCCTGCGACCGCCCCAGTGTCATAAAGAGCACGGCTGCGGCAACGATCGCCACGGCAACGGCCACGACCAGCAAAATGCTTCCGCTCCGCTGCGGCTGATCGTGCGCTGCGATTGCAGCAGGCAGCGTGTCAGGAGCCTTGTCGTTGGTCATGAAGCTCGTTGGTCATAAAGATCGGGGTCATAAAGATCGGGGTCATGAAGCGCTTGCGCTGCCGGTTGCAAAATGAGTCTTTACGCCGAACGCCAATGCCGAAGAACAGATGCCGAGCCATTCCGAAGCCGGGCCGGCGCAATCCTGCGCGCCTGCCCCTGAGTGCCTGAATCGGACTGCACAACGCAAGCCTGTCGTCGCGGCCAAACCCCGCTTTCGCGGCAATTTAACGAGGTGTTTCCCGGCCAAGACCTGTCTAACGACGAAGGCCCGCGGCCCCGCGCTTCAGCTTCATGACGTAGCCGATGATTTCGGCAACCGCATGATAGTGCTCCACCGGAATCTCGTCGTCGATCTCGACGCTGGCATGGAGCGCGCGCGCCAGCGGTACGTTTTCGACGATCGGAATGTCGTGTCCCTTGGCAACTTCCCGGATTTTTAGAGCGATGAGATCGACGCCCTTGGCGACGCAGATCGGCGCCGGCATGCCGCGCTCGTACTTCAGCGCGATCGAATAGTGGGTCGGGTTGGTGATGATCACCGAGGCATTCGGCACCGCCGCCATCATGCGCTTCTTGGCGCGCTGCTGCGCCAGTTGCCGCCGCCGCGCCTTGACCTGCGGATTGCCTTCCGACTGCTTGAACTCTTCCTTGATCTCCTGCAGCGACATCTTCTGCTTCTCGTACCACTGCCGGTACTGGAAAATGTAGTCGGCGATCGCGACCACCGCCAGCAAGGCGACCACCGAACCCATCAATTGAAGCGTAAAGTTCATCGTCGCGCCGAGCACAGCCGACGCATCGAACAGGATCATCGCTTCGAGGCGATGCCGTTCCGGCCACAGCAACGCCGCCATGACCGAACCGAGAGCCGTCAGCTTGAACAGTCCTTTGAGAAAATTCGCCGCCGCCTGCTTGCCGAACACGCGCTTGAAGCCCGCCAGCGGCGATATCTTGCTGAATGCCGGCTTCATCTGCTCGGCCGACCACACGAAGCGGTGCTGTATGATGTTGCCCGCGATCGCAGCCAGCATCAAAAGTCCGAACGGCACGCCGAGCGCAATCAACAATGCGCGCTCGAGGCTGCCCATCAGTCCGAGCAGATCGGGACCGGTCACCCGCACCATATGCGCGTTGGCGATCAGGTTCCGCAGCGGCATCTGAATTCCGCTGCCGATCGATCCGGAAAACGACGCCAGCACCAACGTTGCGCCCGCGATGATAAACCAGGTGTTGACCTCCTGGCTCTTGGCGACATCGCCGCGTTCATGAGCGTCGTCGAGACGTTTTTGGGTCGGGTCTTCTGTCTTTTCCGAGGAATCGTTGTCGTCGGCCATATCGCGCTCACCTGACCGGCGTCAGCAGCTGCATAATGCTGCCGAAATATTCGAGATAAGTGCCCATCATGGTCACGATCACGGCGGCGAAGATCATGAAGCCGATCACGATGGAAAGCGGCACGCCGACGAAATAGACCTGCATCTGCGGCATCATGCGCGCCAGCACGCCAAGGCCGAGATTGAACACCAGGCCGAACACCAGAAACGGTGCGGCAAGCTGCGTCCCGATCTTGAACGCCAGCGCGAACCCCTTGGTCGCGAGCATCGCAACATCGCCGGTGGCGAGAAACGCGCCGGGCGCAAAGACGTTATAACTTTCGTTCAGCGCTGCGATGATGAGATAATGCATGTCGGTGGCAAACAGCAGCGTCAGGCCAAGAATGGTGAGGAAGTTGCCGATCAGAAGTCCCTGCTGACCCTGCCCCGGATCGAATGCGGTGACGAAACCGAGCCCGAGCTGCTGGGCAATCACCGAGCCCGCCACCGCAAGCGCCGACAGTGCAACCCGTCCGACAGCGCCAAGCACCAGTCCGATCAGGATCTCGTGCACCATCAGCACCAGCAGCGGTGTCATCGAGCTCATGTCGACCTGATAGGCCGCACGATGCAGCGGCACCATGATCAGCGTCAGTCCCAGCGCGATCGCCAGCTTGATGCGGACCGGTATGCTCATTTCGCCGAACCCGGGCATCAGCATGACCATCGCGCCAATGCGGGCGAACGTCAGCATGAAGACGGCGGCGAGAGCGGGAAGCAGCGAGACATCGAGGCGCATGGCAACCCTGTTGGTCCGATTCCAGCATTCGCACACCATCCCCGCGGCGGTTCTTGCGAATGCTGGAATCAAATCGACCAGCAGCATACTAGATTCGCGAGGCGCTTTGGATTTGGCATTGGCGTCGGTTATTTGCTGCGCCGTCATTCGCGAATGCCAAATCCGCGCCACGCGCGCTCAACCACCTATGATTCGCGACGAAATCCTCATCATCTGGCTATGCATGGCGTCGGCCATGAACGGCAGCGCGATCAGCAGCGTCAGGAACATCGCGACAATCTTCGGAACGAACACCAGCGTCTGCTCCTGAATCTGCGTCAGTGCCTGAAATAGCGATACGGTCACGCCGACGAGCAGGCCGATCCCCATCAGCGGTCCCGACACCACGACAATGGTCCAGATCGCATCGCGCGCGACATCGAGCGTTTCAGGGCCGGTCATTTCAACTCCCTTTAGAACCTAAGTTACAAGCACTCGTCATTGCGAGGAGCGCTTGCGGCGAAGCAATCCAGTCATTGCCAATCAGCCGGATTGCTTCGCAGAACCTGTCATCGGGCTCGCCGGAGGCAAGAACCGGTGGCTGCAATGAATCAGATCGGCATTCGCAGAATGTCTTCGTAGGACTGGATGACGCGGTCGCGCACCGAGACCAGCGTCGAGACCGCAACGTCGGTTTCAGCAACGGCGGTGACCACGTCCATGACGTTGGCCTTGCCCGATGCGAGCGCAACAGATTGCGCATCCGATTTTTTTCCGGCGTCCATGACGCTTCCGAGCGCGTCCTTGAGCACCGCGCCGAACGAAGGACCGCCGGCGTCCGGTTTCGGTCCAATGCCGCCGCCTTCGACGAGCTTGGCAAGGTTGGCGTAGGCATTGGCTGCAATTGTCGGCGATGCCATGATCTATGTCTCCAGATCGGGCCTGAGGTTCAGGCCTTGAGGATGTCGAGCGTGCGCTGGATCATGCGGCGCGTCGCGCCGATGACGTTGAGGTTGGACTCGTAGGATCGCTGCGCCTCGCGCAGGTCGGTCATTTCCACCACCGAATTGACGTTCGGGTATTTGACGTTGCCGTTGGCGTCGGCGGCCGGGTTTCCGGGCTCGTTGCGGATGCGGAACGCCGAGTTGTCGGGACGGACACGGCCAAGCGCCACGACGCGGGCATCGAGGGTGCGGTCGAGCTCTGAGCTGAAAGTCGGGACCTTGCGGCGATACGGATCGCCGCCCGGAGTTTTCGCGGTGGAGTCAGCATTGGCAATGTTCTCCGATATGACGCGCATGCGCCCGGCTTGCGCCTTGAGCCCGGACGCCGCGATCCCCATCGATCGCGCGAAATCTGAAACCTGATCGTTCATGGTCCACTCTCCCTAAAGCCGTCAGCGCTTGCCGATTGCGGTTTTGAGAAGTCCAAGACTACGGCTGTAGAGCGTGGTCGCCGCCGCATAGTCCATTTGGTTGGCGGAGACTTTCATCATCTCCTCCTCGAGGTTGACCGCATTGCCCGCCGGTCGCGTCTCATAACCGGACTTGCGGCTCTGGCCGAAGCTCTCGCTGCTGCCGGAACCGGAGATGTGGGCGGCGTTGGTGACAGCCACCCGCACGGCAGCGGCCGGGGCGTTGACGCTGTTGCCGCCGCGGTCGAATTTTGGCTCGACCAGATCGCGCGGCCTGAAACTTGGAGTGTCTGAATTGGCGACGTTATGCGCTAGCACCCGCTGACGTTCCTGATGCCACTGCATGCGGGTCTTGAGAGCCGAGAGGCCGGGAAGATCGTTAATAGCCATCGCGAAAACCTCCGCCTGTTCGGCGATACGGCGCAAAACCGAACTAGGCAGAATTTGCCGCGTGTATGGTTAATGGCGGGTTAAGATTTTTCGCGCGTGTTTTAGGGGTATGAAACCCTTTGAAAACATTGGCGATAAAAGTCCCGGCCAATGTGCGGGCGATTTGGGCTCAGCTGATTCCTGGGGTATGAAGGCCCCGGGTGGGATGCGAACGGCAACGGCGGATTCGAGCGCGAAGCGCTGCTGTTAACAATTAGGGGCAAAACTTCACCGCTATCCGGCGGTTGTAGTATTCTCAAACGTGCGAAGCGGCGAATCCCGAACTGGGTTTTGCGGCTTGTTGCCGGGGACAAGGCATGCAGTCACCACTTGGGTTTTTCTTTGCGTTCGTTGTCGTGCTTGCGCTGATCGGCGCAGCCGCATGGCTGGTGCGGCGTTTCGCCGGCAATCGCCTGGGAGCGACCGCCAAGGGCGGGCGGCTGCCACGCCTGGCCGTGATCGACGCAACCGCGGTCGATGGCCGCCGCCGTCTGGTGCTGGTCCGCCGCGACAACGTCGAACATCTTCTGATGATCGGCGGCCCGACCGACATCGTGGTCGAACCGAATATTGTGCGCGCGGCTCCGGCGCGCGATCAGTCGCGCTCGCCATCGCTTCCCGATCCGGCAAGCTGGGCGGAGAATGATCCGCCTCGTGCGGAAAGCCTCGACTTCAACGAGCCGCCGATGGCCGAACCGCCGCCGCAGCGACCGCAGCGCCCTTCGTTCGTCGAGGATGCCCGCCGCACGCCACCCGCCATGCCGGAGCGGCGCGAACGCAGTGATGCCCGCAATGATTCCTTGGGCGGATTCGCGCCGGAGCCAATGGTGCGGCCCTCACCTGATATGCGCCCTGCACCGGAGATTCGTCCCGATCCACCGTCGCGTCCGGCGCGCAGCGAGCCGATGATGCCGCGTCCAGTCCGCAGCGCCGAGCCGCCGCCGGTCAAGGCCCCGGCAATGCGTGCCGAGCGTCCTGCTCCAGCGGCGCCTGCGCCCGCAGCAGCAACTGCGGCAGAATCGTCGGCGGATCAAAATCTCGCCGAGATGGCGCAACGGCTCGAAGCCGCACTTCGCCGTCCCGGCGGCGATCCGCGTCCCTCGCCTCCCATAACACAGCCCATGACACAGCCCATGGCACAACCCATGTCGCAACCGATGTCACCGCCCATGGCGCCGGATGCAAACGCCGGACGCACCGCGCGCGTTTCGATCAGCGATATCAAGATCGAACCTGTTGCCGCCGCTGAAACAGCACCACCGGTCGCACCGCCGAGAGCATCGTTCGAAGACCTTGAAGAAGAGATGGCGAGTTTGTTGGGCCGTCCAAAGAACACCACGTGAGGGCCGCGCCCTCACCGCGTAGAGTTCTCCCCTTCCTTCTTGTTTGTCTTTCCACCGCGTTGCTGGTCTCTCCAGCGGCCGCGCAGGATATCAGCATCAATCTCGGTGGCCAGGGCGGCAGCGGCGTCACCGAGCGCGCCATCCAGCTGATTGCGCTGCTGACGGTGCTGTCGATCGCGCCGTCAATCCTGATCATGATGACGTCGTTCACGCGCATCGTGGTGGTGCTGTCGCTGCTGCGCACGGCACTCGGCACCGCGACCGCGCCGCCGAACTCGGTCATCATCGCGCTGTCGCTGTTTTTGACGGCCTTCGTGATGGGGCCGGTGCTGCAGAAGGTCTATGACGACGGCGTCAAACCGCTGATCGCCAACGAGATCACCGCCGAACAGGCGCTGGAACGCGGCTCGGGTCCGCTGCGTGGATTCATGCTCAAGAACGTGCGCGAAAAGGATCTCAAGCTGTTTCTCGATCTGTCGCGCGAAGCGACGCCCGCCACACCCGACGACATGTCGCTGCGCATTCTGGTGCCGGCCTTCATGATCTCGGAGCTGAAACGCGCCTTCGAAATCGGCTTCCTGCTGTTCCTGCCGTTTCTTATCATCGACCTCGTCGTCGCCTCGGTCCTGATGTCGATGGGCATGATGATGCTGCCGCCTGTCGTGGTGTCGCTGCCGTTCAAGCTGATCTTCTTCGTGCTGGTGGATGGCTGGTCGCTGGTGGCAGGCAGTCTGGTGCAAAGCTACGGGCAGTAGCGAGGGCATGAAGCTGGAATGCTTCATCGCGCGAGCGCGCTTCTCGCAATGACGATCAAACCCGATCTCGCAACGCCTAGCGCGCGAGCCTGACGCCGGTGATCGCAGGCAGGCTGCCGGTCGGCGTCGGATCGGGGCGCTGCTGGCCCGGTGGATTCATGCGTGCAACCGCATCGGGAAACCGCGTGCGCATGTCGCGCAGGAAGCCTTCGAGCGTATCGACGCTCGCTGCGATCTTGGCGATCTGGCCATACTCGGCGCTCGACGCGCTTGCGGGCTGGCTCGCGAGATCGAACATGGTCTTGTCGGCTTCGCCGGTCATCAGCGGCGCATACTTCTCGCGAAACCGCGCGAGGCCGAGCGTATCGTCGGCGAGCGCGTAGCCGATCGTCGCACGGACAATGTCGGCCTTTTCCACCGCATTGAGCGGCGTGAAATCGCGCCAGCGGTCGCCGTAATACAGCTCGATCTGCTCGGACGCCTCGCGCCAGCGCCGCGCCGCCCAGTGAATGTCGGAGCGCAGCCGCACCACTTCGCGGCCCTGGCTGCTTGAGATGATGTCGAGCGCCAGATCGTGCCGGCCGATGTCGCTCTGCGCCCGCGCTTCGAGCAGCAGGCGTTGCTGCCGCAACTCACCGGCGAGATCGGCGATGCGCGTGGAGCGGATCGCGGTGACGGCGCGGTCCGGCTTGCGGTTCATCAGATAGACCATGGCGAGACGCGAAGCCACCTGCGCGCGCGCCGCACCTTCAAGCCGATGATCGACCTGATACTGCAACAGCTCGCTCGCCTGATCGAGCAGATCGATACTGACCAAACGCTCGGTGAGCCGCCGGATCATCTCGTCGCCGCGGCGGCCGATCGGCGTCAATTCGCGATTGTCATAGAACAGCGCCAGTGCCTCGATCGCCGGCATGTCGTCGCCCTTGGCGGTCAGGAACAGCTGCGAGAAAATCGACGACGCTTCATCCTGAAGTTCGCGCGAGACGCCCGCATTCGGCTGAAGCCGCGTCGCGGTGCGCGATGCTGCGAACGCATCGGCATAGCGGTCGCGGCCAGCGTAAATCCGAAACAGCATATGCAGCGTCTTGATTTCGAGGCTATCGCCGCGCCACATCACCGCCAGCGTCTCGAGCTCCTTCAGAATGTCCTCGTCGGCGATCTCGTTGCGCTTGAGCCGTAGCGCCATCTCGAGCAACCGGCCCTCGGTGGCCGCTTCGCGATCCTGCGACTGCGCGGCGGTGCCGTATTCGCGCAGCGCGTCCTTTTCGCGATTGAGCCCTTCGGCGAGCCGCCCGCGCAATACAGCGACTGTGGGCTGAATGTCCGGCGTGATGCCGACCAGATCGAGTTCGTTGTTGCGGCTGCCGGCGCTCGAATAGTCCTTCACTTCGATCGCGGCACGCATCGCATTGGCGATCGCAATCCGCTGCAGATCGAACGGCAACGCAGTGATCGCAAACTCCGAGTTCTTGAACTTCTCGCGCGCATCGGCCCATTTTTCCTGACGCGCCAGAGCCATCGCCTTCCAGAGCTGCGTATCGGCGTGTCCGTTGACCACAGGATTGGCGAGATCCTTCAAAGTCTGCTCGGGCTGACCAATCAGAACGCTGTTGACCGCATGCAAGACCAGCGTGGTCGCGTCCTCCTGCCCGGCCTTCTGATCCGACAGCACCAGATCGAGAATGCCTTTGGCCTCACGATAAAAGCTTTTCGCCATGTAGAAGCGAGCGAGTTCGAGCCGTGCTGCGAGCTTCGCCTCGTCGTTGATGGTGAAGGCGGCATGAATCAACTGCTCGCGCCGCTTGAAGAAATCGTCCTGCTGGTAGTCGCGCCATTGCGTGTTGTCGAACACCGGCCGCACGCTGGCCGTCGCTCGTTCCGGTCCGGCATTGGCCGGCGAGATCGTCATGCCGCCGGGCCGGTTGATGACCACATTGCCTGCGCTGGTATCGACCGAGACATCTTCCGACTTCGGCAGCACGGCGACGCCGTGCACGGTATCCAGCAAGGTGAACTCGACGAAATCCTGGCGGCGGATGAATCCCCGCGCCGGCAGACTCGCGGTGACGACGAACATGTTGTCGCCGGCATCCGGATCGACGATGCGATGCACGAGACCCGGGTTGAGCAGTTGCACCGCAAGGTTGGCGCGTGACGGATCGGCGACGTTGCGCGTCGACCAGATCGGCTGCGGCGGCTGCTGGGTCGCATCCGCCATGGTCAGTATCCAGGTCTTGTCGTCGCCATTGATCGAGAACACCTGCGGCCGGTTCAGGCGGATGCGAATGGCCTGCCCGCGCGGCAGCGGCATGGCGCTGACCTCGGCGATCAGCGATCCGCCTTCCTGACGAATGGCGTCGAGATCAATCGGCGTGGACTTGTCGAACACAAGCCAGACGGTATCGGCACGCCGGAACAGCGCGGCCGGAGTCGGCGACGAAAACGCAAACGACAGCGCGAAGCCTTCGCTGCGGCGCTTGGCATCCAGTTGAACGGTGTCGCCGGATGGCGCAGGCATCACAGCTGCATCCGCCGTTGCGGCCACCACCGGCTTTGGCGCATTCTGCGCAGGCACGGCCGCGGGTGCTGAGATCACAGGCGCAGGCATCGCAGCCGGGGCAGCAACAACAGTTTTCGGCGCGGCACTCTCAGGTGCGGCTTCCGCAACCTTGGGCTCTGCCTGTGTTTCAGCTTCGGTCTTGGTCTCCGCAACGGCCAGCGGCGGCTGAGCCGCCGCGTCGGACTTCTGCTGAGGCGGTGGTGCGGCCTCGGCGGGCGGCGGTGGCGGCTGCGCACGCGCGACCGGCGGCCTGACTTCGGGAATCACATTGGCCCGCGGACGTTCGGATTGCTGAAATCCGATATCGACGACGTAGCTCTTTTCCTCGCGGAAGGAATGCACATCGACATTGCCGACCACCGTGATCTCGACGGTCGACGTGTCGCCTTCCATCTTCTGATCGATCGAGGAGATGTTCGAGGGTGCCGCTATCTTCGCATCCGCCAGATCGAAATTGAATGCGGTGTTAAACAGCAGCGACAACTTCTGCGCATTCAGCGACGACGATACGCCCGAGCCATCCGGCAGTTCGAACGTGAAGCGGATGAACGTCGGCTGCACCGATGCGCGGACCCGCACCGGCGGGCGCTTCTTCAATTCAGACACCATCTGGCGCTCGCGCAGCAGCCGCTCGGCGACACGCGCGCGTTCGGACAGCTCGCGCACCACTTCGGCCGGCAACGGCGGCGGCGAGCCGTTCCAGTTGTCGGGCAACAGATCGATGAACAGCCGCTCGCCTGCCATCATGGTGTTGACGCTGACCTTGCGAGACAATGCCAGACGCACGGCGAGGCCGTCGGGGTCGCGCCGCGCCGATCCGATATAATCCGGTACGGCATCGGCGACCTTGTCCATGGATACAGCGACCGGCCGCTTGAAGCGGATCACGAGAACGGAGCCTGCGGTGACAGCCTCGGCCTCGACATCCTCGTCGAGTTTGATGAGCAGCCGGGCGAATCCAGTGAAGCCGGTCAGCGTCGCCTCGCCTCGCACTGGTTGCGGCGGCGCCTGCGCCAGCGCGGAGGACGACACCAAATCAGCGCCGGCAAGAAGACACGCGGCCGCGACGGCAAGGCGAACCAGCCAGCGCGGCGCATCCTGCAGCCGACGTCGATGGGCAGCCGTTCGCGCCATCCAGTGTTTCTCGCAGTCTCGCAAGCCAATCGTTCAGCCGGCGACGCATGGTGCTGCGCGCACGGCCCGTTCGGTTGTCCAGTCTATGGGCGGGCGTTTAACGAGCCGTTAACCAGAACGTCGCGATTGCGTTTTCAGCGCGCCGGACGGCCTTCGATCTTGGGCAGCTCGGTGGCGGATGCGGAGCGCTCGCCGCTGGCACGGCGGGCCAGTTCAACGGTCAGCCGCTCGGCGGCTTCCGGGGTCATCAATCCGAGAATATCGGACATCTTCCGCGGCGCGATCTGCGAAGCGACCTCGATCAGCACCGCCATATCGAGGCGATCGAAGATCTTCGCCGCGTCCTTGGGCTTCATGCCCTCGTACATCGTGACGATGCTCTTGAACTTGACGCCCTCAGATGCCGCCTTCTGTTCCTGAGCGGCGGTAATCCGCGTCTCGACGCTCTTGAGTTCCTCGACCTTGCCCTCGATGCGCTTCTCGGCCGACTTCAGCAGGCTCTCGCGGATGTCGACCTCGCGGGCGCGCGTCTCCAGCTCCTGACGTCTCGACTGCAATCGCTCGAGCAACGCCCGCTCCGAGGCCGAGACACTCTTCGGCGCTTCGGCGACGTTGACTGGCGGGGCGTCGCTCATCGCGGACTTGGGCGGCTCGGCAAGTTTAGGCTCTTCCTTTTTGGCCGGGACGGAACCCGTAATGTCGGAAGACGTATCGTTGCGCGGACCGCCGGGGTATCCAAGGTTCTCCTGCGCCCACGACATTTTCGCCGGTTGCTCGGACGTAAAAACGTAACCGCCTTCGAGCGTGATGCCTGCGATCTTCAACACGCCAAGCGCGCCGACCGCCACGAGAACGATGGGAATGATCCGTATGTTACGAAAGGATTTCATGCGGCGACGCTGCCGGCCCTTCGCCGCTCGGAGAAGGCCTGCGCCGCAGCAACGATGGCCTTCGGGTTCGACGGCGGCGGTGAAGCGGCAATCTCGGTTTCACGCGCCTGATTGATCCGCGCAGCCATGGCGATCTTCGACACCCGGCGCAAGATATCCTCGCCGTGCTGGACCTGCTGCGTGAGCTTGATCGAGAAGTCGTTCGCTGCCGCGATCTTGCTGCCGAGATTTTCGTTGCAATCACGCACCGTGTGTTTCAGGCCGCCGATGGCGCGCTCGGCGATCTCGGTCGCGGTGATCAACTCACCGATGGTGGCCTTAAGCGAGCTTTCGTCGGCCTTCAGCCGTTTCAGGCGGCTGTTGAGCATGATGCAATAAGCAATGGTAAGCATCAGCAGGATCGCGACCAGGCTTTCGATTATCAGTCCGGTGAAGTGGGTCATGGGGCCTCCATCATTTTGGTTTGCTCGTCGGCTTTCTCGAACATCGCCAGGGTGGTGTTCGGCCTGCGCAGTGGTTTGGTGACGCGGATCGCGACGCGGTCGCCGACGCGGCCCATGCGGCCCTCCGTCAAGGTGACCCTGCCGCAACGGACAGCGACAGTGGCGTCGGGGCGGATCTCAAGCGGCAGGGTATCGCCGACCTTCAGGCTCATCAGCTGTTTGAGCGGCAGATCGGCTTCATACAGAACAGCATCGACGCCGATCTGGGCTTGCCCGATCTCGCTGGCCAGATGTTGCTCCCACGTGGAATCCCGGCCGAATTTTTCGCCCATGAACATCTGCAGCAGCACGCCGCGGATCGGTTCGATGGTGGCGTAAGGCAGCAGCAGCTCGATGTTACCGCCGCGGTCTTCCATGTCGATGCGCAACCGCACCAGGATGGCGGCGTTGGCGGGACGGCTGATCGCGGCAAAGCGCGGATTGGTTTCGAGCCGGTCGATGTTGAGTGTGACCGGCGACAGCGGCCGGAAGGCATGCTCGGCGTCGGCGAGCACGACCTCGATCAGCCGCTTGACCAGATTGGTCTCGATGGTGGTGTAGGGCCGGCCCTCGATGCGCAGCGCGGCCTGGCCGCGTCGTCCGCCGAGCAGCACGTCGATCATCGAATAGATCAGGCTGGAATCGACGGTGGCGAGGCCGAAGTTATCCCATTCTTCCGCCTTGAACACGCACAGCACCGCAGGCAGCGGTATCGAGTTCATATAATCGCCGAACCGGACCGACGTGATGCGATCGAGCGACACTTCGACGTTGTCAGAGGTGAAGTTGCGCAATGACGTCGTCATCAGCCGGACCAGCCGGTCGAAGACGATTTCGAGCATCGGCAGGCGCTCGTACGAGACCATGCCGGAATCGATGATGGCACGAATGCCGGAATTGTCGTCGAGATTGACGTCGCCGACGCTGAAGCCGAGCAGGTTGTCGATTTCCTCTTGCGACAGCACGCGCTCGCCGCTTGCGGTCGACATGCCACGGCTGTCGTCGACCATGGCGGCCCATTGTTCCGCCATTGCCTCCGTCATTTCGTTCGCGGCAGCCTCTTCGGCCGCCGCGGCCGGATCCTCGGAGTCGAGCGACGCCTCCCATTGGGCGGCTATCGCATCCTGATCGACTTGATCGCCTGGCGCCATGATTGGATCCGCTGCGTCCTAAATCCGTCCCGTCACTGAATGACGATTTCCTTGAACAGCACAGCGTTCACCTGGGTCGGCGCGATGGCGACGTTGACACGCCGGGTCAGCTCTTCTTTGAGCCGGAAAACTCCAGCCGAACCATTGAGGTCGGTCGGGCGCAGTTCGCGCAGATAGGTCTGGAAGATGTCGGTGAGGCGCGGCATCGACGGCGTGATCTGAGCTACGACCGGCTGCTCTTTCACCTCGAGCACGATTTTCATCTTGAGATACTGGACCCGCTCACCCGGAAGGTTGGCGAGGTTCACCAGAAGCTCGGGCACATCCATGAACACCGGCGGCTTTGGCGGCGGCGGCGCCATTTCAGCCATCTTTTCCTTCTGGCCGTGGAAGAAAAAGAAATAGCCGCCAGCGCCGCTGACTGCGAGCAGGCCTGCGACGGCGATCAGAATAATCTTGAACCGGTTTTTCGGCGCCGGAACGCCATCTTCGCCCGCGTCGTCAACTTGCTGATCGCCGTCCGCCATTTTCGCCCGCCCCTTGGTCAGGAGTGGCCCATCTGTGCCGAGCGGCTATGACGCGATACAAACTGCCTTCGGCGCGACGAGCGCCCTGTGATCTAGTGCCGCCGATCTGAAATTCCTGCACCGTTGACGCGATCTGTAACAGGAACTTCAGATCGACAAGCGGCACTAGAAACCTAGATTTGCTGCTGCCCTTAAGTTTCCGAAGTTTGTGTGAGGGGCCGCCTCAATGATTCACAAACTTCGGAAACTGGGCACCGGGTGACGCTAAGGTCTCAATGGTTAACGGTTTCTTTCCACGACCGCTCAAGTGGGAAAAAATTGCCGATCAATATGGTCAACAACTCCTTTCTGCCGGGTCGCCGGGATCGGCCGTTTGATTCAAACCTCTGTTTTAATTTGTGAATTCGAGTTGGCACGACCTTCGCTTTAGGTATTCCCGAACCGCGAGCTTGGGAGAGCTTGAGCGGTTCGCAGATTCCCTCGAAGCCTTGGGAGAGGCAACGGCGGAATCACTCAGGGGAGAACCGCCGATGGAGAACGCACTCCTCATCGGATTGTCACGCCAGATCGTGCTTGAGCGTCATGTTGACGTGATCGCGAATAACGTCGCGAACATCAACACGACGGGCTTCAAGGCCGACAGGCAGCTATTCGAAGAATTTCTGGCTCCGGCCGCGCGCGACGAGAGCTTCGTCGGCCGCGACCGCCGGGTCAGCTACGTTCAGGACCGCGGCACGATCCACGATTTCGCGCAGGGTTCGATCGAGCCGACCAAGAACCCGCTCGATGTCGCCCTGACCGGTAACGCCTTCCTCGTCGTGCAGACGCCGAATGGCGAGCGCTACACCCGCAACGGCGCGTTGCAGGTCAACTCACAAGGCCAGCTCGTCACCGCCAGCGGCAATCCGGTGCTCGGCACCGGCGGTCCGATCACCATCCAGTCCGGCGATCAGGACATCAACATCGCGCCCGACGGCAACATCAGCGTCCGCGAAGGCCTCGTCACCAACACCGCATCGATCCGCGGCAAGCTGCGTCTGGTGCGTTTCGATCAGCCGCAGCGCCTGACCAAGGAAGGCGCGACACTGTTCGCGGCTCCCGCTGGCGTCGCGCCGCAGACCGATCCGCTGGCTCAGGTCCGCCAGGGTTTCATCGAGAAGTCCAACGTCAACGCGGTCGCCGAGATGAGCCGGATGATCGAAGCCATGCGCGCCTACCAGCAGATTTCAGCAATCGTTCAACAGCAAGGCGACCTGCGCAAGACCGCGCTGGATCGCATTTCTGAAGTCCCGGTCTAAGGAGATCCGAACATGCGCGCTCTTCACACCGCAGCGACCGGAATGCTGGCCCAGGAACTCAACGTTCAGGTCATCTCCAACAACATCGCCAACCTGCGCACCACCGCTTACAAAAAGCAGCGCGCGGAATTCCAGGACCTGCTCTACGAAAACGTCCGCCGCGTCGGTACGCAATCGTCGGATCAGGGCACGGTGATTCCGGTCGGCATCGAAATCGGCTCCGGCGTCAAAACTGTCGGCACGCCGCGCGTCATGAGCCAGGGCACGTTGCTGCCGACCTCGAAAGAACTCGACGTCGCGATCCGCGGCGAAGGCTTCTTCCGCGTCAATCTGCCCGACGGCCGCACCGCCTACACCCGCGACGGTTCGTTCGAACTCGACAATCAGGGCCGCCTCGTCACCGCGCAAGGCTATCTGGTGCAGCCCGGCATCACGGTGCCGCAAAATTCCACCGGCCTGTCGATCAACGCGCAGGGTCAGGTCAGCGTAACGCCCGGCGGCACCACCACGCCGACGATTCTCGGCCAGATCGAAAGCACGATCTTCATCAACAAGGCCGGCCTCTCTGCCATCGGCGACAACCTGTATCTCGAAACGCCAGCTTCGGGCGCACCGCAGAACAGCGTGCCCGGTGCCGCCGGTTACGGCGACCTGCTGCAAGGCAACCTCGAACAGGCCAACGTCGAGGTGGTGTCGGAAATCTCCGACCTGATCGCCGCACAGCGCGCCTACGAGCTGAACGCCAAGGTCATCAGCGCCGCCGACCAGATGCTGCAATCGACCGCCAACATCTTCCGCTAAGGACAATGACGATGATGATCCGATCGACCCTCATTGCCGCAACCCTGATTGCCCTGACGGCGAACGCCTTCGCCCAGTCGGACCTTGGTACGATCGCAATACCCGCGTTGCGCCCGAGCGTCACCGTCACCGGCGACATCGTCCGCATCGGCGACGTCATCGACAACGCAGGTCCCGCCGCGCAGATCGCGATCTATCGCGCGCCCGATCTTGGCACCACGGGTTCGCTGCCCGCCGAGCAGATCGTCGCGACGCTGCGCAACCACCGCGTCATCGGCGTCGATACCCGCGATATCCGCGAGGTGATGGTGACACGGGCCTCGCGCGTGCTCTCTGTCAGGGACATCGAGCGTGCGGTCGCCTTGGCGCTGGAGCAGCGCAATGGCTTCGGCGATGCCGCCGACCTCTCTCTGACCTTCGATCGCGACGTGCGGATGATGCAGCTCGACGCCAGCTTCACCGGTGAACCGAACGCAGTTTCGGTGCGGTTCGAGCCGCGTGGCGCGCGCTTCGATGTCACCCTCGAAGTCGGCAACAACGCCGGCGCCGCGCCCAATCGCCAGCGCTTCACCGGCACCGTCGTGGAAACCGTTCAGGTTAGCGTCGGCACCCGCAACATCGAGCGCAACGAACTGCTCAAGGCCGGCGATATCGTCACCGAGCGCCGACCGAAGACCGAGGCCGGCGGCGATCTCGCCAATCGCGACCGATCCATCGGACTGCAAGCCCGCAAGGCGATCCGCGCCGGCCAGCCGATCCGCGGGGCCGATCTCGGCAAGCCCGATATGGTGCAGCGCGACCAGAGCGTCACCCTGTTTTATCAAGTACCCGGCATCTCGCTCACCGTGCGCGGCAAGGCGATGGACGGCGGCGCCGAGGGCGATGTCGTCAATGTGATGAACCTGCAATCGAAACGCGCCGTGCAGGGCACTGTCATCGGCCCTGGACAAATCCTGATCGCAGCACCTGCCGCCCGCATCATCGCATCCGCAGCACCGGCTCCTTCGGCCCCGAGTGCCGACGTCACCGGCTCCATTCCAGACTCCTCATCAGCAGCAGCAGCAAAAGACGAGTAAAAGTTCATGTCCCCCTGTACCCACCTGAAGCGAACGATCCGAACCGGCACGGTGCTGGCCATTGGTTGCCTCTGCGGATGCTCGTCGCTCGAGCGCCTCTCGGCGATCGGCGAAAAGCCCGCACTCGCCGCGATCGAAAATCCGACATCGCAACCCGGTTACAAGCCGGTGCAGATGCCGATGCCGACGCCGCAATCGGCATCGTACAATCCGAACTCGCTGTGGCGGAACGGTTCGCGCGCCTTCTTCAAGGATCAGCGCGCCAATCAGGTCGGCGACATCATGACCATCACGGTGAATTTCACCGACAAGGCCAACATCGCAAACCAGACGCAGCGCAGCCGAACCAGCAAGGAAGACTCCGGCGTTTCCGATTTCGCGGGCAGCAAACTCCTCACCGGCGCCGCCGCCTCGGTCTTCCCCGGCCGCATTCTCACGACCGACTCGACCGCCTCGACCGACGGCAAGGGCTCGGTGCAGCGCCAGGAAAACCTGCAAACCACCGTCGCCGCCGTGGTGACGCAAGTGCTGCCGAACGGCAACCTCGTCGTCGAAGGCAAGCAGGAGATTCGCGTCAACTTCGAAATCCGCGAACTGATTGTCGCCGGTGTCGTCCGGCCGGAGGATATCCAGAGCGACAACACCATCGACTCGAGTAAAATCGCGCAGGCCCGTATCGCTTACGGCGGCCGCGGCCAGATCACCGACGTGCAACAGCCGCGCTATGGCCAGC
>JAKFUP010000158.1 GCA_021732625.1 Hyphomicrobiales bacterium | reverse complement strand
CATTGGTGCCGACATGGCCGCGCTCCGGCAAATCTGCATCGGCTTGCAGCGCTACCGACTGAACCGTGATGCCGGCACGGTCGAAGCCGTGGTGCGCGCCGGAATAACCGATGAATTTCACGAATGCGCTGCGGCCCTTGGTATCGTCGATCATCTGGCGGCAGATATTTGAAGGGTTTACGTCATCGTCGTCGCCGGTCAGAAGCAGCGTGGGGACGCGTGCACTCCATCCGAGCGACGACGGCCTTGCGCAGTCCGGATAGAACGCGATGGCGCTGCGAAAATCCGCAACCCCGTGCCGAACTCCCTGACGCAGACGAACCACCGACAGCAGCGCATTGGCGCCATCGCCCCACCCCAGCAAACTGACGCGACTGGCTCGTACCCACGGCTGACCGGCCGCCCATTGCTGCGACGCCTGAAGATCTCCGGCGCGTTCATTCGCGGCACGCACCTGCGAGTTCTTGACGCGGCACTGCGGGCCGAGATCGCGTGACCCATAGCTGTCCGGCAGCATGACCGCGTAACCGGCTTTGATCAGTTGCTCGGCCCAGTCGCGATATTGCGAGCGCACCTGCGCGGTGCGGCCCTGCAAGCCACCACAATCATGAGCCGCGATCACCAGCGGAAACGGACCGGCACCTTCCGGCTTGTAGATTGTGGCGTGCAGCAATCCACCTTGCTGCTGGATATCGACTTGCTGTTGCGCAGGCAGCAGAGGCGCGGCAAGTGCTGGCGCAAGATTCACCGGCGTCATGGCAGCAAAAAGCAAAGCCAGACCAATCAGACGCGTTGGATTCAGATTTGGTTTTGCCTGCGTGACAGATACTTTAACGGGATGCATCTGCATGGGTCCTGTCCGGTGAACGGGCCTGCCGCGAGACTCTGATTACCCATAAAATAGCATGGCGCGATTCGACACAACCATCACGAATGTGTGGGCTTGACAGACGTCCGTTTCGACCGATTTGTGGTTGAGAATTCCGCAAGCAACAGGCGAGGATAGCGGGTGCTCAATAAATTCGGTTCATCGGGCCATGGCGAAGCCAAGGTGCAGTATCTCGACGGAGATTTCCGTGTCACTTCGCCCGGCTCCTACGTCCATTGCGCCATCAGCGGCGAACGCATCCCATTGGAAGAACTGAAATACTGGAGCGTCGATCGCCAGGAAGCCTATGCGACGCCGCAGACTGTCTTGCAGCGCCATTTCCCGGACGCAATGAAATCCGAAGGTTAGCGCCGCAAGGTTACTAGGCTCTCGCGCGCGCCAGCCGTTCCGAGACGAACCGGCGCAGATCATCGCTGCGACGAAATTCCAGACCAATAGCAAGCGTCATCAGTTGCTCCGGCACATTCGCCATGCCGCGCAAGCGAGCCGCATCTTTTTCGGTCGTGACCAGCATCAGCCCTGCGGCATCCGACACAAGGCCGGCCATATCAGCCGGCGAGAAAACATGATGATCGGGAAAGATGCGCGTCTTTGCGACGTCCGCTCCGTTGTCGCGCAACGTGGCAAAGAACCGCTCCGGATCGCCGATCCCAGCAAACGCCAGCAGACGATGGCCCCGCAGCGCATTCAATGATGCCGGTTCAGGAACAATGCGAGCATGCCAGACGGCACCGCCTTGTTCCTTGACCTGCGCCGCCAGCGACGTCGCGGCGTCGCCTTCGCCGATCACGATCAACGAGTCGGTACGCGCAAGTTGACCGGCGAGTGGCGCACGCAACGGCCCGGCCGGGACCACGCGGCCATTGCCGATGCCACGGAGTGCATCGATCACGATCAGGCTAGTGTCCTTCCTGAGCGACGGATTCTGAAAGCCATCGTCCATCACGACCACACTCGCGCCAACACTGCGCGCCAGTGCGGCGCCGGCAACCCGATCACGCGAGACGATCACCGGAATCCGCTGCGACATCATCAGCGGCTCGTCGCCGACATCTGCAGCCGAGTGACGTGCCGCATCGACCTGCACCGGACCGGCGAGACGTCCACCGTAGCCGCGGCTGAGCACGACAGGCTGTTCACCCAACGTCTTCAGAATATCACTCAGCGCAAGCACCATCGGCGTCTTGCCAGCACCGCCGACGTGATAGTTGCCGACACAAAACACCGGTACGCCGGCAGACGCGCCTGCGCGCGCCATACGCGAAGCACTGACCGCTCCGTAGATTGCAGCAACAGGAGCGGCCACGCGTGAAAGCAGCGAGGACTGCCGGCGCCAGAAACGCGGCTCACGCATCGGCCGCGCCCGCCTCGAGGCGCAATTGCAACAGGTATGGCTCCAGCGCCGCCAGCGTACGCTCCAGTGCACCACCAAGCTGTTCGACAACAGCGACAGCCGAATCGTTCGACTGCTGCCGCAGTGCCGCATCCGACAGCCACTGACCGATCTGCCGCACCAGCATTTCGCCGTTATCGACCTGGCGCGCGCCGCCGGTGCGATCCAGGGCACCGTAAACCTCGGTAAAATTCTGGATATGCGGGCCGTGGATAATCGACGCGCCGAGCTTGATGGCTTCGATCGGATTCTGCCCGCCATGCGCAACCAGCGATCCACCCATGAAAACGATCGGTGCGAGGCGGTAGAACAGACCCATCTCGCCGATGGTATCGGCGACATAGATGTCGGTTTGCGCCGACGGCATCTGTTCGCGCGACCGTTGCGCGGTTTGCAATCCGGCCGACGCCGCAAGTTCGACGATCTCGCCGCCACGTTTGGGATGGCGCGGGATCACGACGGTCATCAACGCCGGAAGATAGGTTGCGAGCTTGCGATGCGCCCCGATCACGATCGCTTCTTCGCCGGCATGAGTCGATGCGGCGACGATGACAGGACGGCCTCGCAGCAGCGCCAGCATCCGGTCGAGCTTGTCGCGATCCGCGGACGGAGCCTCAACATCCAGCTTGAGATTTCCCGTGTTGATGACGTCGCGCGCGCCAAGAGAGGCGAACCGCTCTGCGTCGGAACCGGATTGCGCAAGCACGAAGTCCAGACGGCCGAGCAAAGCGCCAATCGTCGCCTGTGCTTTTTGCCAGCGCGGGAACGAGCGTTGCGACATGCGCCCGTTGATGATGACCATCGGCACACGGCGCTCGGCACACGACATAATCAGATTCGGCCAGAGATCGGACTCGACCAGCAACGCCAGCGTCGGCTGCCAGTGATCCAGAAACCGATCGACATAACGCGGCGTGTCATAAGGCAAATATTGATGCAGCACGTCCGGCGGGAAGCGGCCGGTCACGATCTCGGCCGAGGTCACGGTGCCGGACGTCATCAGGATGCGAATGTTGAGCGCACGCAACCGATCGACCAGCGCCGCAGCCGCAAGCACCTCGCCGACGCTGGCGCCGTGAATCCAGACCAGCGGACCTGGCGGCCTGGCGCTGCTGCTGATGCCGCGCCGCTCGTTGACGCGGGCAGGATCTTCCTTGCCCTGCTTCAAACGGCGATGGATCAGCGCGGAGGATAGCGGAAGCGCCGCCGCCGACAGCTTGCGGTAGGCACGCAAGGTCATCGGCAAATCACCCGTCATCACGCCTCACCGGGGCGGCCCACATGGGCGTATGCGCGTCGGGTCAATTCGTTGAGGCCCGCTTCCAGTTGCACGCGACAGACCTCCATCGCCTCGTCATCGGCATCTCGGGGTACCAAGATAGGCTCGCCCATCGCGATGACGCCTCGGCCGAATGGCAAATGAACCACCGAGCGATCCCAGTTGTCGAGCCGCTTGAAACGGCTGGTCGCAATAGCGACCGGAAAGATAGGCCGTCCGGATTCACGCGCCAGCATAATGATGCCAAGACCGGCGACGCGCGAGACCTTCGGCACGTCCGCTGTCAGGGCCATGTTGTAGTTATCATCGAGCGCACGCAGCATTCCCTTGAAAGCCGGTACGCCACCCTTGCGGCGGAAATCCGACCCATGATCGCCCGAACCGCGAACGGTTCCGACTCCAAGCCGCTCTGCCGCAATGGCGTTGATTTCGCCGTCGCGATGGCGCGAGATCAGAACCTTTACGATATCGTGCTTCCGCTTCAGGAACGGCATCATGAAATGCTGCCCATGCCAGAAAGCGACGATCACCGGCAAGTTCCGGTCCGGGCCGTCATAGAGATCGGGCGGATCATAGGAGAATTTATTGGTGAGCCAAGTCAGCCGCAAAAATTCAGCCGCCAGAAAACCGGCGGCACTCTGGACCCAAGGTGAACGCGACAGATTACGCAGGGAGAACTTCAATTCGAGGGTCCGATCAATAGAAGCACGCGCTCAACGAGCCGCGTTGGCATCGTGCCCGGGATCGAGCAGCCGGTGCAGATGCACGATGAAATAACGCATGTGCGCATTATCGACCGACTGTTGAGCCTTGCTCCTCCATACCGCATGCGCCGATGCATAATTGGGATAGAGCCCGACGATTTCCACCTGATCGAGATCCTTGAAGGTGGCATGTTCCAGATCGGTCAATTCGCCGCCGATTACAAGATGAAGCAATTGCTGCTGCGGACTTTCGGACATCGTCATCATTCCCCACACGACTACCGGCCGGGGCATTGAAGCGCGCCTCGTAGTGCAGCGCAATACAGCATTCAGCGCTCAGGGCAACGGCCTGTTGCGAAAATGCTCGACAATATGCGTGTGCCGATCATGCCCCGCAGCAACCAGAATACCGTGAGTCACATCGCGCAGATTGTAGACCAGCGGTTCCCCGGCAAGCGAAGTCATTCGCCCACCTGCTTCATGGACAATCAGATCGGCCGCCGCAAGGTCCCAGTCCTTGCTGGCGCCCCCGGCGAATGCCGCGTCGATACGGCCTTCAGCCACCCGGCATAGCCGCAGCGCCAGCGATCCGATTCGCGGATGTGGAACGGCGTCATGGCCGGGAGACAGCAAACGCTCGATCAGCGGCTTTGGGCCTGCAAGACGCGGTGCCTCAAGCGTACGTCCCGTGGTTGCGGTGACTGGCGTTCCGTTCAACGTCGCACCGCGTCCTTTCACGGCGACAAAGCACTCCTTGCTGACGGGCGCGAAAACCACCCCGATCACCGGCGCCCCCCGCTCGATCAACGCTGCACTGACGCACCAGTCTTCGCGTCCGGCAAGAAACGAACGCGTTCCATCGATCGGATCGACGATCCACACCCTCTCCCTGTCGAGCCGCGCAAGCTCGTCGGTACTTTCCTCCGACAGCCAGCCATAGTTCGGCGACGCCTGTTCCAGCCGCTCCCGCAGCAATTCGTTAGCGGCGATGTCGGCTTCGGATACCGGCGACGATGCGCCCTTGACCCAGCTTTTCAGTTCGGTGCGAAACAGACTGAGCGCCAGAGCACCGGCATCGCGGACGGCAGCTTCGAGCCGTTCGCAGTCGCGGGTCAGCATCTTGGAATGGGTTGAGGCTGAATTAGCGTCCGGCAACCGTCAGCCCTTCGATGCGTACCGTCGGCGCGTTGACGCCGAAACGGAAGCTCAGGTCGTTGGCAGGTATCATCGACTTGAAGATGTCGAACAGATGCCCCGCGATGGTGACCTCGCTGACCGCATAGGTCAGTTCGCCGTTTTCGATCCAGAACCCGGCAGCGCCGCGGCTGTAGTCGCCGGTGACGCCATTGACACCCGACCCGATCAGGTCGGTGACGTAAAAGCCCTGTTTGATGTCGGACATCAATTCCTTCGGAGTCATCCGCCCGGCTTCCAGATGCAGGTTGTAAGCGCCCGGAGACGGCGATGACGACACGCCGCGATGGGCGTGACCCGTGGTCGCAAGGCCCAGTTCGCGCGCGGTGGCGCAATCCAGCAACCATGTAGCGAGCACCCCATCTTTGACGATGGCAGTCTTGCGGGTGGCGACACCTTCCGCGTCGAACGCCTGCGAGCGCAATCCACGCACGCGCAGCGGATCGTCGATGATCTGCACGCTGGCATCGAACAACTGCTGGCCGAGGCGATCTTTCAGGAAACTCGTCTTGCGTGCGATCGACGCGCCGTTCGCGGCACCGACCAGATGGCCGACCAGCGATCCGGCGACGCGCGGATCGAACACCACCGGAACCTTTTGGGTCTCGACCTTGCGCGGATTGAGCCGCGCGATGGTGCGCTCTCCGGCACTCTTGCCGACCGCGGCCGGTGCCAGCAGATCAGAGCCGTGTAGCGCCGAGGTGAAATCGTAATCGCGCTCCATGCCGGTGCCCTCGCCGGCAATCGCGGTCATCGAGATACTCTGGCTCGACCGAAGGTAAGAGCCGTGAAAACCTGTCGAGGTCACGAGAACCATGCCGCCGATGCCGCACGACGCCGATGCGCCGTTGGATTTCGTCACACCCTTTACGGCTAATCCTGCCGCTTCTGCCTCGCGTGCGCGCTGCTCAAGTTCGGCCGTCGACGGCATCACCGGATCAAGCAGATCGAGATTTACAAAATTATGCGCCAGCAAATCCGCATCCGCCAATCCTACGAACGGATCGTCCGGCGCGATCCGCGCCATCGCCACCGCACGCTCGGCGAGTTTCGCGACATTGTCGCCGCCGATATCGTTGGTGGAGACGACGGCCTGCCGCTTGCCGACGAACACCCGCAAGCCGACGTCGTCGCCCTCGGAGCGCTCGGATTCTTCGACCTGCCCATCGCGAATATCGACGCCCTGCGAGACGCCGCGCACCGCGACCGCATCGGCCGCGTCAGCGCCGGCGCGCTTCGCCGCCTCGACGAGACGTTGTGCGAGCGAGGAGAGAGCGGATTGATCAAGCAGATCGGATGCGGGAGACTTTGACGCGGTATTTGCGGACACGGTGTTTGCTGATGAAGCGTTTGGTGAAGAGATCACGAACGAATTCCCGGGAATTTGAGGCAACAGGCGTGAATCATCAGATGTGCCCGCCGAATAAGGACTTCAAGCATCTGAAGCCACCCAAGGCAACGAAATTCCGGACCCGGCGATAAGGTCTCGTCAATCATCCCGGCCAAGGTCTCGTCAATCATGACAATCGAAGCGATGCGCGCTACGCCTGATTAACCAGCCTTTTTAAGCGAATCCGGACACCGCTCTGGCACAGTCTCACGCATCGACCGGGAACATAATCCCGGCGGGGAGATAAAGCCGTGAGGCGTCAAACAATAACACGCGGGGTTATTCCCGCAGGGTCGAGCCGTGCATTGCGGCTCGACCCTCTTTCCCTCCCGTTGCAATTCGACGCGGGCGACACGCGCGCCGATGGCGGCATTCGCCAGGTCGAGCTTGATCGCGATCGCGTCACGGTGCGCCGCGCCGTGCATGGCGTGCGGATGGCCGTCAACATTCGCGTCAGCGATTTCATCGGCATCGCACTGCGCGATCTCGATGGAGAGCCAATGCTGGTTCTGATCCATCGCGATCCGTCGCTGACCATCCCGCTGCTCGTCACGGCTGAGCCCGAAGAGATCGATACGGTCTGGCAGCTCTGGAGCGACTGCCTCAAGCTGCCGAAACTGACGCAGGACGAGGAAAGTACCGCCCGCGGTTTCAACATCGCAGCCGAGCCTGCTCCGCGCCGCCGCCGCCGCAATGCCATCCGCGCCCGCCGCCCGAAATTTCTGGTTCGCCGCCGTGCCGGTCATGCGGTGGACGGGATGCCGGTCTACCGGGACGAACGCGAGATCGTCGCCCGAGACTAAACTTCATGAGGCATGATCTGGTCCGAAAACCGGAGACCGCTTTTCGGGATCATGCCCTACGCACGCATGAACGTATCGGCAAGAAGCCCTGCCGCGAGAATTAGTCCAGCGTCGCGATTCGATTTGAACAGCCGCAAACAGTGCGCCGGATCGGATATATTCAGCCGCGCGATCTGCCATGCCAGATGCACGCCGAATCCGGCAAGCCCCGCGAACGCCACCCAACCTGCGCCCGCGCGCGCCAATGCAGCACCGATCAGGACCAGAGACAGGCCGTAAAAAATGATCAGCGCCGGTTTGGTACGTTCTCCAAACTTCAACGCGGTCGACTTGATGCCAATAAAGGCATCGTCCTCGCGGTCCTGATGCGCATAGATCGTATCGTAGCCGATCACCCAGGCGATCGAGCCCGCATAGAGCAACAGCGCCACCGCATCGATCCGCGCGAACACCTGAGCGAATCCCATCAGTGCGCCCCACGAGAACGCGAGGCCGAGGACTACCTGCGGCCAGTAGGTGATGCGCTTCATGAATGGATAGATCGCAACGATTGCGAGCGATGCAATGCCGGTCATGATCGCGAAGCGATTGAACTGCACAAGCACCAGCAGACCAATCAAGCTTTGCAACACCGCGAATGCCAGCGCTTGCGGGACGCTGACCTGACCCGAGGGTATCGGCCGCGAGCGGGTGCGTTCGACGCTGCCGTCGAGTTTGCGGTCGGTGATATCGTTCCAGGTGCAGCCCGCGCCGCGCATCAGGAATGCACCGGCAAAGAACAACGCAAGCATCGCCGGCAACGAACGCACGTCACGCGCCATGCCGCAGGCCAGCGCCGCCGACCACCAGCATGGCAGCAACAGCAACCACGCCCCGATCGGACGATCGAACCGCGAGAGACGAAGATAGGGCCGCAGCCAGACCGGCGCGTGGGTATCGACCCAGTTGCGGGTCGAGTCTGCGACGTGGCCGGTGGTATCGGTCATCGCCGCCCGTTCACCGGGCGAGGACGTTGCCGTTCAACGTATCGAACGTGCTGCCGCCGCGCTTGGTCTTGGTCGCCTCGGGCGCCGCCGAGACGGAGCCCAGCGCTTCGCTGAGACTTGGAGCGGCGGGGCCAGCGGGGCCTGCTTGCTGTTGCTTGGCCGCTTCGCAAACCTGCTTCAGCAGCTTATCCGTCGTCAGACGACCTTGCTTCATTTGATCAGGAACTTCCGGGGGAATTCCGCAACGCTTCTGATTGGCGGTGACATAATTCAACAACTTGAGTTCGGCCTGCGAGAAACGGCCGATGAGACCGCACGCTTCCTTCGGCGACGCCTTGCGATCGCCAGCCGCCTTGATCGCCTTGCCGCGTTTTTCAGTCTCATCGCGCAAGGGCTTGAATTCGGCCAAGCAAGCAGCGCCGGCAGCAGCAGCGCCACCGCCGTCAGGCGGTGGAGGCGCTGACAGACCACCGCCCCCTCCTGCGATCGGCGCAGCGCCCCCGGAGGGAAAAGCAGCTTGCGACGCCGGTGCGCCACCCACCGGCGGGAATGGCGACGAGCTGGCGGCCGGTGCGGACGCTGGCGCACCATTTACGGGGGGAAAGGGAGAAGAAGGCCGCTGAGCACCGCCCACCGGCGGAAACGGCGATGCATTGGTGGCCGGAGCGGCCGAGGAGCCATTCGGCAACGGAGCCGGAAACGCGCCCTGCGCATAAGCACCAGCCACATTGAGCATCAGCGCTGCAATCGCGAGCGAAGCCGGCCGTATCATCGGCTCAAGGGATCGTCGGAAAGTCAAATGCAATCCTCCGGCAAGGATTAAGACAAAGGATGAGACCAAATGCGATATCCTCGAAGCGTTGTACGATTCCTGAAAGACGCTAACAACCCGTCTGACCATCCATAACTACCAACCGATCGATTTTGGCGGCAGCGCGGCGGTTTACCCCGCGATGCCATTTAGTCTGCAATACCATGGCAATCGGGGTCTATTTAGCTCAAAACACCCCAACGTGATGGCAATCCTGACAGCCAATTTGAACCGACCCGACATGGCCCGCTCCGACTTCCGCAGTCCGCGTCTCTATATCGACGGCCCGCTCAGCGCTAACGCTGTGGTTCCGCTCGACCGCGACCGCAGTAACTATCTCGGCAACGTGTTGCGGCTCGGAGCCGGCGATGCGGTGCTCGCATTCAATGGCCGCGACGGCGAATGGCGCACAACCATCGAAGGCGGCAAACGGCCCACGGCGCTGCGTATCGATGCGCGCGTGCGCGAGCAAACCCAACCGGCTGACCTGCGTTATGTGTTCGCGCCGCTGAAACACGCCCGGCTCGACTATATGGTGCAGAAGGCCGTGGAAATGGGCGCAACTGAACTGCAGCCAGTGATCACGCGGTTTACGCAGGTCGCGCGCGTTAATCTTGAGCGGATGCAGGCGAATGCCATCGAGGCCGCCGAGCAATGCGGTATCCTCGCCGTCGCAGCCATCGCCGAACCGTTGCCGCTGGATCGCTTTGTTTCGGAACGCGATGCCAGCCGTCTTCTGATCTTCTGCGACGAGGAGGCAGAAGTCGCGAACCCTGTCGAGGCGTTGGCGTCTGAAAATGGCCCTGGGAACGGCAAACCCGGTATCGATGTCCTGATCGGCCCCGAGGGCGGATTCGCGCCAGAGGAACGCGAATCATTGTTGCGGCAATCCCGTGTCCGTCGCCTATCGCTCGGTCCCCGGATTTTGCGGGCCGATACGGCAGCCGTAGCCGCGCTGGCCGTGGTCCAGACTACCATCGGCGACTGGGGCAAAGGCTGATATGCTCGCAAAGGTTGTACAGACCCTATATCATTAAGCGCGCTTGCGGATCGAGGTCGAAACCCGGCCAGCCCCGTGGTAGAGCGCAGTCCCTTTTTCTTCCGATCTGGATTTGACCATGTACCGGACCGCCACCCCGCGCGCGTCAGAATCCGCCATTCCGGCGGAGGCCCTGCTGTCGTCTTTCGTGCAGGCCGGTTACGTCCATGCCGAACCACCGGTCTTGCAGCCCGCCGAGCCGTTTCTCGACATGTCGGGCGAAGACATCCGCCGGAGTCTCTATCTCACGACCGACGCCGGCGGCGAGGAGCTGTGCTTGCGGCCGGATCTGACGATCCCGGTGGCGTGCGATTATCTCAAGTCGGCCCAAGCCGGACAGGCCGCGGGATTTTGTTATCTCGCGCCGGTGTTTCGTTATCGCGCGGGGCGGCCGAGCGAATTCCTGCAAGCCGGCGTCGAATCCTTCGGCCGGGACGACAAGGCTGCGGCTGATGCCGAGATGCTCTCGCTCGCGTTGAAGGCAACGGAGACCTTCGGCATTCGCGACATCGAAATCCGCACCGGCGATGTGGCGCTGTTCACAGCGTTGATCGATGCACTCAATTTGTATCCGGTGTGGAAGCGACGTCTGTTGAAAGACTTCAACCGCAAAGCCAACCTCGCGCAGGACATCGAGCAGATGACGCTCGCCAGCGTGACGCGCCCCAACGAATATGCCGGCGTGCTTGCAGCGCTCGCAGGCTCCGACCGCAAGGCAGCGCTGGCGCTGGTGGCCGATCTGATGTCGATCGCCGGCGCGTCCAGCCTGGGCGGACGAGACGTTTCGGAAATCGCCGATCGCTTTCTCGAACAATCGACGCTTCAGGGCGGCGCCTTTCCGGCCGACGCGCTGCGGCTGATCCAGCGATTTCTTGCGATCGGCGGCGAGCCTGACGAAGCGCTCGCGGACCTGCGGGCGCTGACATCGGACGCCGGAATCAATCTGCATCCGGCGATCGATCAGCTCGAGAGCCGCATCGGCTTCATGGCCGCGCACGGCATCGACACGCGCTCAATCCGCTTCTCGACATCGTTCGGGCGCGGCATCGACTATTACACCGGCTTCGAATTCGAACTGCACGCCAAATCAAACGTCTCGGGCAACGGCGCGGAGCCTCTTGTCGCCGGCGGCCGCTACGACGGCCTGATGACGCAGCTCGGCTCACCGGCGCCGATCCCCGCGGTCGGCTTTTCGATCTGGGTCGAAACACTGGCGCAGGCGCGCGGCGGTGCGGCATGAGCACGCTCATCGTCGCCGTCCCCTCAAAAGGACGCCTGCAGGAAAATGCCGAAGCCTTCTTCTCGCACGCTGGTCTTGCGCTCGCGAAGTCGGGCGGCGCGCGCGACTATCGCGGCACCATGGCCAATCTCGACAACATCGAGATCGCCTATCTGTCTGCCGGCGAGATCGCATCCAATCTGGCTCGCGGAACCGTGCACCTTGGCGTCACCGGCGAGGACCTCGTGCGCGAAAGCATCGTCGATGCCGACCGGCGCGTGATCATGATCGAAAGACTCGGGTTCGGCGGGGCCAATGTCGTCGTTGCCGTACCGCAGGCCTGGATCGACGTGCGCACCATGGCAGACCTCGACGACGTCTCCACCGGATTTCGCACCCAGCACAATCGCCGGATGCGAGTCGCGACCAAATACATCAACCTGACGCGCGGTTTTTTCGCCACCCACAATGTTGTCGATTACCGGATCGTCGAGAGTGCGGGTGCGACCGAAGGCGCACCGGCGACCGGTGCCGCCGAGATGATCGTGGACATCACAACCACCGGCGCGACGCTGGCCGCCAACGGGCTGAAGGTGCTGGACGACGGCGTGATCCTGCGCAGCCAGGCCAATCTCGTCGCCTCGAAGGATGCCGACTGGTCGCCGCAGGCGCGCGAAAGCGCCCGCGTCATCCTCGATCACATTGCTGCCCGCGCCCGCGCCGCGAAGTATCGCGAGGTCCGCACACGCTTTACGGGCGCGACCGCCGATCTTCTCAGCGAAGCGCAAACCCGTTTCGGCGTGGTACTGCCGTTCGGCGGGCCGACGTCGTCGGGCATGATTACGCTGCACTGTCCGCCTGCGCAGCTCTATGCGCTCGGCAGTTTCCTGCGCGATCATGGCGCCGATACGGTGTCGGTGGCGTCGCTGGATTACGTGCTCGATCGCGAAAATCCGCTGTTTGCGAAGCTGGAAAATTTTCTTCGATCCTGAGGAATAGTCTCCGGCGTTATGGCGCCGGCGGCTGCCGTTGCCATATACTAACGATGATTGCTCCTTCGGGATTCGGCCGATGACTCCAGGCAATGACGTTTCAGGTTTTTCCGACGCGCAAGCGGTGCGCGAGTTGTCGATTGTCGTCCCGGCCTATAACGAGGCCGCCGGTCTCGCGCGGCTGCATGACCAGCTTTGCTCCCTTGCCGACAAGCTGAAACAGCGTTTCGGATTGGCTATCGAAGTGGTCTACGTCGACGACGGCAGCAAGGACGCAACTCTGCAGATCGCGCAAGGTTTGCCTGCCAGCCGGATAGACATCCAGGTGGTGTCGCTCTCGCGTAATTTCGGCAAGGAGGCCGCGCTGATGGCGGGGCTCGATCACGCCCGGCGCGGTGCGGTGCTGTTCATGGACGGCGACGGCCAACATTCGCCCGGTCTTGTCGAGACGCTGGTCGGTCACTGGATCGACGACGGCTACGACGTGGTCTTCACCGCGAAAGCCAACCGCGACAACGAATCAACGCCAAAGCGATTCCTGGGCCGTGGCTTTTACGCCATGATCAACTGGGGCGCGCGGCAGAAAATTCCCGAAGACGCCGGCGACTTCCGCCTGTTGTCGCCCCGCGCCGCCGCCGCGCTGCGGCAGATGCCGGAGCGTAACCGTTTCTTCAAGGGACTGACGAGCTGGATCGGTTTCCGCCAAAAAAGAGTCGATTACGAACCCGAGGCACGCGCGTCCGGTCAAACCTCGTTCAGCCCGCGTGCGCTGATCGGCCTGTCCATTGAAGGCATGACATCGTTTTCGGTCGCACCATTGCGGCTTGCCAGCCTGTTTGGTGCATTGTTCGCGCTGCTCGCGTTTGTCTTCGGTCTCTCGATCTTGTGGGAGACGGTCGTCGATGGCAAATCCGTCCCGGGCTATCCATCGCTGATGGTCGGCATGATGACGATCGGCGGCGTGCAGCTCATCATGATTGGCGTCGTCGGCGAGTACATCGGCAAGATTCTCTCCGAGCTGAAACGACGGCCGATGTACTTCGTGGCCGAACACAGCATCAAGCGCGCCGATCCGGCAGCTGTTGCGAGCGATCAAGCCTCCAGCGATCATAGCCGGACTGCGGCTGAATGAGCACTGCTCAAGGTACTGGGCAGCGACGCATCTGGCTGTGCGCCGACGACTACGGCATCAGTCCGGGAGTCAACCGGGCGATCCGCGAATTGATCGCGATGCGGCGGATCAACGCCACATCGGTGATGATGGTGGGACCTGCGATCGATCGCACCGAGATCGATGCGTTGAAAGCTGCGGTTCAAGAGAACCCCGGCTGCGCGATCGGTCTGCACGCCACCATGACCGCCCCGTTTCAGCCGCTGACCATGCATTTCCGTCCGGCCGACGGAACTTCATTTATCCCACTGGCCGCGATGCTGCGAGCCAGCGTCCTGCGCCGCCTCGATCGCGACATGATGCGTACGGAATTCGAGGCGCAGTTCGCGGCGTTCAAGACCGCGTTCGGCGAAGCCCCGGCCTATGCGGACGGACATCAGCATGTGCAGGCGTTTCCGCAGATCCGCGACGCTTTTCTCGATGCGGTGAAACAGTCAGCGCCCGGCGCATGGATACGCCAATGCGGATCGCCTCGTTCATTCGCTCAGAATATCGCGAATCCAAAAGCAGCGTTGCTTGATGCGCTGAGCGGAGGATTGCGCCGCGCCGCGCGCAAAGCCGGGGTTGCGTTCAACCCGGCTTTTTCAGGCGCGTATGATTTTTCGCAACGGCCCGACTTCGGCAGTCTGATGGGCGCGTTTCTGGACGGCCTGCCGGACGGCGGTCTCATCATGTGCCATCCTGGCTTTGTCGATCAGACGCTGCGCGACCTCGATCCCCTCACTGATCAACGCGAACGCGAATATGAATACCTCGCCGGCGATGCGTTCCCGCGCCTTTTGGCCGCCAAACAGGCCGTTCTGATCGACGCGACGGTCGATTTGTCGCACCGCGGTCATTGAATGGCGCAAATTTAATTTTTGACGGCACTTCTGGCGACGCAATCCCGACTTACATTCCCGACGCACGTATCGAACGTGCGAGGAGATTGACACATGACGCCGCAGGAACGCCAACTGGTCGATGAGCTGTTCGACAAGCTCGCTCAACTTGAAACTGCGCCACGCGACGCCAATGCTGCCGCCATCATTGCTGACGGTTCGCGGCGCGCACCAAACGCGCTTTATGCGCTGGTGCAGACGGTTCTTTTACAGGACGAAGCGCTCAAGCGCGCCAACGAGCATATCCAGCAACTGGAAGGCGGCGGACAGGCACAACAGCCGCAAGGCGGGTTCCTCGATTCGATGCGCGACACGCTGTTCGGCAACGGAGGCCGCGGTTCGGTGCCGAGCGTGAAGCCGGCCGATGCCAATGCACGCCCGACTTGGAACAGCGGTCAGGTGCTCAGCCAGACCAATGGCGGATACGGCAACGGCGGTTATGCTGCCGGTGGTTATGGTGGACCGGGAGCGGCTCCCGGCGGTCCCGCACCTGCCGGAGGCGGCGGCAGTTCGTTCCTTGGCACGGCAGCAGCAGCCGCTGCCGGCATGATCGGCGGCTCTCTCCTGATGAACAGCATGCGCGGCATGTTCGGCGGCAGCGGCCAGCAGCACGGCTTCGGCGATCAGACCTCGCTCGGTAACGACAAGAGCGCGAGTCCATGGGGCGGCAACGACGCCTCCAACAGCGACCTCGCCCGCGACGCCGGCCTCAATGACATTGGCAAGGGCGGCAACGCCGGTGGCGGCGGCGACAGCAATGCACGTCAAGGCTTCTTCGATCAGGCCTCGAACGACGATAACTCCGACGATCACGACTCCGATGGCGACAATGGTTTTGGTTCGGATGATTTCGGTGGCGGCGGCGACAGCGATTACGCCTGAGCGCTATCGCCCTCAGAAATGCAAAACGCCCGGAGCATGCTCCGGGCGTTTTCGTTTTGGCCGCTTCGTCATTGCGAGCCACCGGGTCTCGCCCTTGGCGAGCCCGATGGCAGGCTCCGCGAAGCAATCCATGGCGCAGTCAAGAACTGGATTGCTTCGTCGCTTACGCTCCTCGCAATGACGGCGAGTGTGTTCAAAGCTCCAATCAGATCACGATCACCCGCGCACCGACATTAACGCGGCCATAGAGATCGATGACATCCTCGTTGCGCATCCGGATGCAGCCCGACGACACCGCGGTGCCGATGGTCCATGGTTCGTTGGAGCCGTGAATGCGATAGAGTGACGAGCCGAGATACATCGCACGCGCGCCGAGCGGATTGTCCGGCCCGCCTTCCATATGGCGCGGCAGATCGGGGCGTCGCTTGATCATTTCCGGCGGCGGCGTCCATGCCGGCCATTCCTTCTTGGCCGATACGGTCTTCACGCCAGCCCAGGTGAAACCGGGGCGGCCGACGCCGATGCCGTAGCGCAGCGCCTTGCCATTACCCTGCACCAGATAAAGGAAGCGGTTCGGTGTATCGATCACGACGGTGCCAGCCGCGTGCCCGCCGTTGTAATCGACCATCTGCTTGTTGAACTTCGGATCGACCGCAGGCTGCGCCGGATCGATCGCTGCTTCCCGACGATAGACCGGCTCGGTCTCCTGCTGCGGCAGGATCTGCTGCTGACGCAATTCATAGCGTGGCTGATACTGATGGTTCGGTTGCTGCTGGTAGGCCGGCGTCTCGTATGACTGACCGGCATCGAACAGCACTTCCAGCAGACCCCGTCCGCGATTCGGACGTTCGGCATAAGCGACACGCAACGGAACCGGCGGCTGAACGGACTGGGCCACACGCGGATCGGTGGGAGCCACGCTTTGGGCGGCCGCTGAGTGAAGGTCGATCGCGAAGATGGACGCGCCGGCAAGCAGCGCAAGCGAAGCTGTTTTGAACATCGACGTACTCTGTACTGTTTCGTCGGACGCGGAATGGCGTCACGCGATCCATCTAAGTCTGCAAACGCATCGGTTTGGTAAACGGAATCGGGTTTGCGATTCACCACGTCGTCAATTCGAGCGACTTCCTGACGGTAGCGTTTATTTTCGGTGAACGCGCGAGCCGCATGGTTAACCTTCCGTTTGCGCTGCTGAAGGTTTTTTCGTTCGGCGTTCCCATGTGAACTTCGCGTTAAAACACGGTGGCCTACAACACTGGTGTAAGGGTTGGGGGAAGACGATGCCTGTTCAGCGCAAACGCTTTCGAGTCGAGAATATTCACCACGGCTCGCCGGTGATCGAGGAGATCGAGCACAGCGGCGAACCGATGCCGCATCACAGCGAGATCATGTCCGAGCTGCGCGCAATCCGCGCCCAGATGGCAGGCTCCCACGGACAGCCCGCGGCCGCGGCTGGAAGTAACGTGACCAGCAGCAATATGGCGGCGATGTCACAGGAAGTTTCCGAGATGCAGTCAACGCTTGAAACCTATCGGGCGCAGATCGAACAGTGCGAGAAGCTGAAGATCGAGCTTGACCTTATCCACGAAGCAATCAGCCGAACCAAGCAGGAAATCGCCGTTCTGCACGGCAAGAGCTTCAATGGCGCGGAGATGGCCAAGGTCACCGGCGAACTCGGCGCGGTGGTTGGCGGAACCGAACAGGCCACCCAACAGATTCTCGAGGCCGCCGAAGCGATCGATCAGGCAGCATCAGCACTCGGCAAGGTGCAGTCGGCCGATCAGCAGGCCCGTCTCAGCGAGGATATCCTGGAGAAGGTTGTCGCGATTTTCGAGGCCTGCAATTTTCAGGACCTCACCGGCCAGCGCATCAGCAAGGTGATGAATACGATGAAGTTCATCGAGCATCATATCAATGTCATGATGGACATCTGGGGCGGCGTCGATGCTATCAAGGCGGTTTCGCCGGGCATCGTGGACGATCGCGTCGGAGATGCGCGCCTGCTCAACGGTCCGAAGCTCGACGGCGATCAGGGCCATGCGTCGCAGGACGACATCGACGCACTGTTCGGCTGAACTTGCAAATCAAAAACGACATGCGAAAAGCCGGAGTGATTACTCCGGCTTTTTTATTAGCATGAAGCAGAACAACGATACTGCAATCATGACAATCGTGATTTCCAGCGCGATACGATCCGACGCATTGTCGATCACATAGGCCAGCAAGAACGGCGATAACGCCTGAAGAATCTGCCCGGGCCGCGCAATACGACCGAGCACGCGCCCGTACCCCGCAGCCCCGAACATCGTCAGTGGCAACGCACCGCGCGCAATGGTGATGACCCCATTGGACGCGCCGAACGCGATAGCGAAGACCGCAGCCAGCGCCGGCGATACGTCGGCCAGCACCAGCGCGGTGAACGCCAGCGCCATCAGCGCCATCGCACCCCGCGCCACCCACAGCGGGTGAATCCGGCCTCCCGACATGAAATCGGCCAGCCGTGACAGCACCTGCGCCGGGCCGAAAAGGACGCCAATCGCGACTGTCGTGGCTGCGCTCAGACCTCCACGCTGGAGGATCGGCAGCAGGTGCGCCGACATGCCTGACAGCACGAAAGCATGCCCGGCAAAGCCGGCAGCCATCAGAACGAACGGCCACCCCTCGGGCTTCAGCGCGACCGCGGGCGGAGGCGCATTGGGCAGCAACACCGCCGGCGCGACCGTCGCGGCAACCACCGACGGCGCCGGAAGCAGGAAGGCATGCAGCGGGGCGGCGATGAACGCGAGCGCGGCGGCAAAGACATAATAAGCGCCCTGCCAGCCGTAGATTTCGATCAGGAACAGCGTCGCCGGCCAGGCGACGGTCGAGGCCAGTCCGCCGGCAAACGTGACGATGGTGATCGGGCGGCGCGACGCCGCGCCGAACACGCGGGTCAGCGTCGCGAAAGCGGGATCGTATAGGATCGACGACATCGCCACGCCGATCAGAAGCCACGCAACGACATAAACCGCGAAGTTCGGCGCAAGCGGAATCAGCGCGAGCCCGCATGCGCCGGACAAAGCGCCAACCGACATCACCAGCCGGCCACCGCGGCGATCAATCTCGCCGCACGCAAACGGCGCGATCAATCCGGCTGCGACGAGCGCCAGCGAAAAGCCCGACAGGGTCTGCGCCAGCGACCAGCCGCGCTCGGCGGCGATGTACGACATCGTCAGCGCGGGCGGATAGAACAGGAAGCCCCACCCGAGAACTTGCGTGATGCAAAGAACGATGATGGCACGGGTTGCCGGCGGTGAAGCGTCGGCAGTCGTCATAGGCGGGTGGCCATTACGGCGCGTCCAGAGTTATTTATTGAATCGGCACGGTATTCTGGAATCGAGAGAGCAAGAAATCGATCACCCGGATATGGCCAATATTAGCCGTACCAGAATCAAGCGCGCGGTGCGCAACGCACGTAAACCATATTCCCGTACCGCACGGACGCATCTTTCTCGATAAAGCGGGTGATCAGCACACGTCCGTCGAACGATACAATTTCACGGTCCTTTTCGCCCGGAGTCGGACCTGAAGGGCCGATGTAGTTCTTGCCACCCTGACCGCCCTTGAGGCGTAACTCCTGAGGCGTTGCTTCGTCGGCGAGATGCATCACGACTCCACCCGAGGTTCCCTGACCGATCACGTAAGGCTGCTTGCACTGACCGCGCGCCGCGGCTTCGGTGCGGGCGCGATCGTTCGGGTTCTGGTATGAGGCAAGCCCCCAGCGGCCGACGATTTCGTCGGACCGAATGCTGGCAGGTATTTCTGGAGCCGGGGGCGGTTCCTGCAGGGAAGACTGGCGCTGGCCGCCACCAAACGAAAAATCGTTCAGCGACGTGCTGCAACCACCGAGCAAGGCCGCCAGCGCAAGCCCCGTACCGAGCCGGAAAGCCCCAAGACGAAGGGCGGTGCGTGCGTTCGCTGAACTCAACATTTTTAAATCCCCGGCAAAATTGGCACTACGCTCACACGTCCATCAGCTCATTACGGACCATCACGTCCGAGGCCCGCGGCCACACCCAATCAATTACGCCGCCTCACCGAACATGGTTTCCAAAACATCCCATATTGGCCTCACCAAGGCCTTAAGGCGGGATTGCTTGACTCCGCAGGCTACAGCCCATATTTCCGGGCCGCAATTGGCACTCGCGGGGCGCGATTGCTAAATCGACAGACGCGGTAAGGTAGCCGGGTCTACCATCACACAAAACCTGATCCTGTTACCCGCTGATACTGTTACCCGCCGATCCTGTTACCCACTGATCCGATCTAACCTGTCACGAGGACCCCATGGCCAAAGCCAAGTTCCGCCCGCTGCACGACCGCGTTGTCGTCAAGCGCATCGACGCCGACGAGAAAACCAAGGGCGGCATCATCATTCCCGACACTGCCAAGGAGAAACCCTCGCAGGGCCAGATCGTCGCGGTCGGCCCGGGCGGACGCGACGAAGCCGGCAAGCTGATCCCGATCGACCTCAAGACCGGCGACAAGGTGCTGTTCGGCAAGTGGTCGGGCACCGAGGTCAAGCTCGACGGCGAGGACCTTCTTATCATGAAGGAGTCCGACATCATGGGCGTGCTGAGCTAAACAACACCGGGTTCTGTCATCCTGAGGCGGCTGCGCGATTGCGCAGCCCTCGAAGGATGAACGGCCAGAACAATTACCAAGACAATCATCGTCACCCTTCGAGGCTCGGCGCAAACGCCTTCGCACCTCAGGATGACGGACACATCAACCATCAGGAGTAGTTCACATGGCTGCCAAGGACGTTAAATTTTCAGGCGACGCGCGCGATCGCATGCTGCGCGGTGTCGATACACTCGCCAACGCGGTGAAAGTCACGCTCGGCCCCAAGGGCCGCAATGTCGTGATCGAGAAGAGCTTCGGCGCTCCCCGCATCACCAAGGACGGCGTCACCGTCGCCAAGGAAATCGAGCTCGAGGACAAGTTCGAGAACATGGGCGCGCAGATGCTGCGCGAAGTGGCTTCCAAGACCAACGATACCGCCGGCGACGGCACCACCACCGCAACCGTGCTGGCCCAGGCCATCGTCCGCGAGGGCGCCAAGTCGGTGGCCGCCGGAATGAACCCGATGGACCTCAAGCGCGGCATCGACATCGCGGTCGCCGCAGTCATCAAGGACATCGAGAAGCGCTCCAAGCCGGTCGCGTCGTCGGCCGAAGTTGCGCAGGTCGGCACCATCTCATCGAACGGCGACAGCGCCATCGGCAAGATGATCGCGCAGGCGATGCAGAAGGTCGGCAACGAGGGCGTCATCACCGTCGAGGAAAACAAGGCCCTTGAAACCGAAGTTGATATTGTCGAGGGCATGAAGTTCGATCGCGGCTACCTCTCGCCGTACTTCGTCACCAATCCTGAGAAGATGACGGCAGAATTGGAAGACGTTTACGTTCTGCTGCACGAGAAGAAGCTCTCCGGCCTGCAGGCGATGCTGCCGGTGCTCGAAGCCGTTGTTCAGTCGGGCAAGCCGCTGCTCATCATTGCTGAAGACGTCGAGGGCGAGGCGCTCGCGACGCTGGTGGTCAACCGCTTGCGTGGCGGTCTCAAGGTCGCCGCCGTCAAGGCACCGGGCTTCGGCGATCGCCGCAAGGCGATGCTGGAAGACCTCGCGATCCTGACCGGTGGCCAGCTGATCTCGGAAGACCTCGGCATGAAGCTCGAGAACGTCACGGTGAAGATGCTCGGCCGCGCCAAAAAGGTCTTGATCGACAAGGAGAACACCACAATCGTCAATGGTGCCGGCAAGAAAGCCGACATCGAGGCGCGGGTGAACCAGATCAAGGCACAGGTTGAAGAAACCACCTCGGACTACGATCGCGAGAAACTGCAGGAGCGTCTCGCCAAGCTCGCTGGCGGCGTTGCAGTGATCCGCGTCGGCGGCGCAACCGAGGTCGAGGTGAAGGAAAAGAAGGACCGCGTCGAGGACGCGCTCAACGCGACCCGCGCAGCCGTGCAGGAAGGTATCGTTCCGGGGGGCGGAACAGCGTTGCTGCGCGCCAAAAAGGCGGTCGGCCGCATCACGAACGACAACTCCGACGTTCAGGCCGGCATCAACATCGTGCTGAAGGCGCTGGAGGCTCCGATCCGCCAGATCGCAGAGAACGCCGGTGTCGAAGGTTCGATCGTGGTCGGCAAGGTGCTCGAGAACAAGAGCGAGACCTTCGGTTTCGACGCCCAGAACGAAGAGTATGTCGATATGGTCCAGAAGGGCATCATCGATCCGACCAAGGTCGTGCGCACGGCTTTGCAGGACGCAGCCTCGGTCGCCGGTCTGCTCATCACCACGGAAGCGATGGTCGCCGAGATGCCGAAGGATGCAGCACCGGCGATGCCCGGCGGTGGCGGCGGTGGCATGGGCGGCATGGGCTTTTAAGAGCCGGGCTTTTAAGAGCTGGGTTTCTAAGATCTGGGCTTCTGAACCATTCTTCATGACGATACGAAAGGCCGCCTTCGGGCGGCCTTTCTCGTTTCGTCGTCAACGACTTCAATGCCATTTTGTCTCGAAGGAATGCGAACGTGCCGTATCCTGAATCGGGCATTTATGGCAAACAGAAGCCCATCGTATCTTTTGCCGGACCGTCATATGCGCGCGCTCGTCTTTTGTTCCCTGCTGGGTCTGTTCGCGGCGGCCGATGCGGCTTCTGCGCAGACCAAAAAGGCTGCGTCTTCGGGCCCACAGACGCGCTACTTTACCTATTTCGATGAGTTCTTGGATGGCGAGGCAGACGTTATCCTGAAGCAAGTGAGAAACGGTGCGGCGATCGCGTCCGCGTCCCTCGATCTTTGCTATCCGGCGCCGAAAGGCTCAGATCGCCGTGACCGCTTCGTTGCAGATCTGAAGATCAGCGGCAACGCAATGACCGGCAGCGCCGTCAGCATGCTCGACAAAACCCCGGTCGAAATTTCACTGACCCAGACCAAGGCGTCCGGCTCAGCCGAAGGCTTCAGTATTACCGGATCGATCAAGATCGGCGCACGCGCGATCCCGGTGATGTCGAAGGAAACATCCGATTCAAGCGAGAAAGACTATGCCGACAGCAAGACCGCCGAAGATCTGATCGCTGCGGCACCTGCCGCGTTTACAGACGTGTCGCCGGAATCGATCGCCGCAAAGGTGAAGCTCGATGCCGTGACCGACTTCGTCAAAGGACTTCGCGGCACCAATATTTTTGTGTCGAAAGACAGCCTGGCCGCGTCGTGCGAGAGTCTGCGCGCCGGCGCGCAGACCATTCGCATGAGCGTCAATCCGGAGACCGCTGCTGCTACAATCGCGCAGCTCAAGACCAAACCGGGCGTGATGGCGATTGGCTGGAGTTACGGCGACCTCGAACTCGCCCGCGCGATCCGCTTTCCCGCCAAAGACTGGAGCGTCGAAGGCAAGATCGACAGCGGCAAGATCGGCACAGCACTGACCGACACGCTGAAGAAAACATTCGGCGCCGAAAGCGCGACCTCGGCATGGGACGAGATCAGCGGCAAGTACACCATCAAGTTCAAGCGTCCCAGCGCGACACTGGATTCGTTCGGCCTGACCGAGACGCTCGAAATCACGGCAATGGCTGCCTTCGACAAGCCAGGCGGTACCGACGCTATCCTGCTCTGGATCGGTTATCCATCGAGTGAGACCGCCGACGAGCAACCCGGCGCAAAGTTGTTGCTATCCGATACGGCCGAAGTCGAGGGCGAAGACCAGGGCATCGATGATAATGGCGCGGTGAGTGACCTCGCGAAGTATTTCAAGGCGCAAAAGTGGGATGAAGACACCTCGAAATTCAAGTAACTCCTTGCGCCTTGTAAGCCGCGCACGAGCGTTCCCCACATGATGTACGATGCGGTGATCATCGGCGCCGGTCTCGGCGGGCTGACAGCTGCCGCCATTCTCGCGCGCTCGGGCCGCAAGGTGCTCGTCATTGAGCGCAGCAATTCGGTTGGCGGCGCGGCGTCGAGCTACAAGGTCGGCGACCTGTTCGTCGAAGGCTCGCTGCACGAGACCAGCAACCCGCATCATCCAAACGATGCCAAGCACGATATTCTCAAACGCGCCGGTGTTCTCGATGCGGTGACATGGGTGCCGACCGGCACGTTGTACGAGGTTCGCGGCGGTCCCCTGACGACGCCGTTTGCATTGCCGGATAATCTCGCCGCCGGGCGCGTCGCGCTGCGCGACAGGTTCCCCGAGGCAAGAGACGGCATTGCCACGCTGTTCACTGAACTCGAGAAGATGGCGTCCTCATCCGCAGAGACGTCGGGCGACATGACGCTGGCACAGCGACTCTCACAGGCGTTCGGCGGCGACGAAGCTGCGAAATGCGCGATCGCCGCCAACCTTTGGTACACCCACGACGACGCAAGCACCTTGTGGTGGCCGGTGTTCGCCAGAACGCAAGGCGCGCTGCTGACACATGGCGCACGCTTCATTCAGGGCGGATCACAGCGGCTCTCCAGCGCGCTGGCGCGCGCAGTACGCGCCGGCGGCGGTCAAGTGCTGGTGCGGCGAACCGCAACGCGGATTGCACTGTCCGATGGCGGAGCGACCGTCACTCATTCGGCAAAGGACGGCAGCGATCCGCAGACTGTCGAGGCGCGGAACGTCATCGGCAACGCCAGCCTGGACGCATTGGCCGAACTGCTGCCGGCCGCGCCAGCTGCGGCACTGCGCGAGCACGCCAATGGCCGGACGCCGTCGATCTCGCTGTTTGCGATGACGCTTGGCCTGTCGAAACCGCCCCGCGAATTTGGCGTATCGAGCTATTCGACCCAATTGCTGCCGCCATGGATGACCCGGCTGGATCAATACATCGAGGGCACGTCGCTGATGGCGCATGAACCTGGCGAGCGCATGCCGCCGCTGTCTGTCGTGGATTACTCTGCCATCGATTCCGCAGTCCCCGCGCCGCCTTACGTGCTGTCGGTGATCGGCCCCGATCAGCTATCGAACTGGGGTGCGGACGACATGGACGCCTATCGCGACAAACGCGGACGCTGGCAGGACGCCATCGTCGCCTATCTTGACGGCATCTATCCCGGCCTTGCCGGCGCCGTGGTTGCATCGTCGTTCAACACCGCGCTCTCGGTGCGGCAGTATCTGAATGCGCCAAACGGCGCGGTCTATGGCTATGCGCCGCTGCCGCCGTCACCTGGCATCGCGCCGCCCACACCGCCCACTGGCATTCCCGGTTTTTATCTGGCCTCGAACTATGGCGGGACCGGCGGCTACACCGGCGCGATCACGGCCGGCGGCGCATGCGCAGACATCATTCTCGGTGAAGGCTAATTGGTGTTGACGCGGAAGCGCAACGGCTTGGTCTGCGGGCTGATAAACGACACCGTGTTACCCTGACGCTTCCATTCGAGGACGTTGAGCATAGCAGCGAGGAGCGCGTCATCGGCTTCCGCACGCTCTGGTGTGCACCCGCTGTCGCTGAAATCACCAGGAAGGAAAATCACCGAGGCACCGGCCACCGAGAATTGGCCCTTGCCAGATTTGCACCACAACTGCAGGACGATTTCCCCCTTGTCGCCGATCTCCAGATTGGGAATGCGCTTCGAGCCGCGCATCGGCGGTGCATCGAGTGTCATCTCCGCGCCGAACGGAAAACCATCGTTGGCCACCGCCTGAAATATCGGCGCAAGCATGATCGCCGCAATCATGCCCAGCGCCAGACCAGCCTTTCTCATCCCGAACATGCTCCTCAAGCCCATCAGCCATCGATTCCGGACTTTCTAGACCACGGCCCGAATGGAGGAAAGGCTACCGCTCCGATAAGACGGGCGCGTTCAAGTCTTTTCAAAACCGCGCGAACGAAACCGCCGCCCGCTCCCTCGCCACAATCCCTATGCTAGTGTGCCGATCTGAAGTTCGCTTCATTGGCAGCGCCCTTGAGTATCGAAAACCCTTGGTATTGAACCAGACCCATCGCGTATCTTTTTACTTGAGCATGATCTATTCCAGCGCAGCTCCCTGTTGCGATCGCTCTGACTTTCAAGGGTTCTGACCAACACTCGTTAACGTCCCCGCTCGTTGACGTCCGGGGATGGACACCCGCCATGGAGACTTCACTGTGAACAGCACGACCGGCTTCAAGATCGCCACCCTGTGGCGGATCGCTGCACCCTATTTCAAATCGGAGGATAAATGGGCGGGACTAGGGTTGCTCGCGGCCGTAATCACAATCGAACTCGGTAGCGTCTGGATTTCGGTTCTGCTGAACCAATGGAATGCCCGTTTCTACAATGCGCTTCAGGAGCGCAATTGGGAGGCCTTTGTCACGGAGATCACCTATTTCAGCGTGATCGTCGCGATCTATATCGTCACCGCCGTCTATCAGCTTTACCTCAATCAGTGGCTGCAAATCCGCTGGCGCAAGTGGATGACCGAGAAGTATCTCGGCGGCTGGCTGCACAACGCCAACCATTACCGTATGCAATTGCAGGGCGACGCGGCGGACAACCCCGACCAGCGTATCACCGAAGACGTCAAGCTGTTCGTCGATCGGACGCTCAATCTCAGCATCGGCTTTCTCAGCTCTGTCGTGACACTCGGATCGTTCATCGTGATCCTTTGGGGGCTGTCGGCGACCTCGCCGCTGACCATCGGCGGCGTCGAGTACAACATTCCGGGCTATCTGGTCTGGGGCGCGATGATCTACGCGATCATCGGTACCTGGCTGACCCACATGATCGGCTGGCGGCTCGTCGGAATCGATTTCCGCCAGCAGCAGTTCGAAGCCGATTTCCGCTTCAATCTCGTTCGCGTTCGTGAGAATTCCGAGCAGATCGCGTTGCTTGGCGGCGATGCCGCCGAGCGCGAGCGGCTTCTGGTCCGCTTCGGCGCGGTGGTCGAGAATTGGCTGCAGCTGATGAACCGCACAAAAAAAGTTACGGCGTTTACTGCCAGCTACTCACAGGCCAGCGTCATCGTGCCTTACGTGCTGATCGCTCCGGCCTATTTCGCCAACAAGGTACAGCTCGGTGGCATGATGCAGACCGCATCGGCATTCGGCAGCGTGCAGAGCGCATTGTCCTATTTCGTCAGCTATTATCGCCAGCTTGCCGAATGGCAGGCGGTTATCAACCGTCTCGACGGTTTCGATAAGGGCCTCGAGTCCGCAGAAGCGCTTGGCGCCAGCGCCGACAGAATTGAGGTCGCGCCGCGCGGCGCATCGGTTGATATCGCGGATCTGCGGGTCACGCTGCCGGGCGGCCGCGCGCTGGTCAGCGCCGACCGTTTCTCGATCAAGCCAGGCGAGCGCATCCTGATGACGGGGCCGTCGGGGTCGGGCAAATCGACATTGTTCCGTGCCATTGCCGGTATCTGGCCGTTCGGCAAAGGCACAATATCGGTCCCTGCCGACGCCAGCATGATGATGTTGCCGCAGCGACCCTACTTTCCGGTCGGCCCGCTCCGCGATGCCATCGCCTATCCATCGCAGGCCGGCGAATTTCCGGACGAAGCGATCGGCGATGCCCTGAAAGCTGTCGGTCTGCCGCGGCTCGCGGACACGCTGGGTGACAGCGGCCACTGGAACCGGACGTTGTCGCTCGGCGAGCAACAACGGCTTGGTCTGGTGCGCGCATTGCTGCACAAGCCGCAATTCCTGTTCCTCGACGAAGCAACCGCGTCACTGGACGAACCGGCCGAAGCCAGCGTCTACGGGCTGATCGCGAACAGGCTTCCCGCGACGACCGTGGTGTCGATCGGCCATCGCAGCACGCTGGGAGCGTTTCACACGCGCAAGGTTACTCTCGCACCGGCGGCTGAAGGCTTCACGTTGCTGGATGAGGTATCCAAAACATAAGCGCTCGGACAGGCGGGGCCGCGCCCCGCGGCTACCACCAGCGCGACGGCCAGCCGCGGCGGCCGGACAGCCTGTGCCAGATGAAGGCAAAACCAGCGAGCAATAATGCTCCGGCTGCCACCGGCGCAATCAAGAACGGCCAGGACAGGTTGTTGAGCACCACCAGCAGCGGATCAATTCCCGCCGGCGGGTGCATCGTATCGGTCATGACCATGGCAAACACAGCGAGCCCGACCGCAACCGCAGCTGCGAAGGCACCCGGCCCCGCGATCTTGACGACCAGAATGCCCGCAAGTGTCGAGACCAGATGACCGCCGATCAAAGCGCGAGGTTGCGAAGGCGCGGCGTCCGGCAAGCCGATGACAAGGACAATCGAGGTCGCAAAGGGAATGACTGCAAACGGATAGTCGGCCACAACCGACAGCCATTCCATACCACCGATGGCAAGAGCCGAGCCGACACCGGCCAGCAGTCCCAGCACCGCGAGGCGATGCCAGTTGTGAGGGTCAAATGAGGGGGCTTTTGATTGGTCGTTCGGCGCCATGGGGCGTCCATGGCACAGACGGAGAAAGTCTACAAAGCAAAAACACTACAAAACAAAAGGACTACAAAACAAAAGGACTACAAAACAAAAGGGCGGCAGATGTCTCTGCCGCCCGTTTCATTCGCGAGCAAGGCTCGCTGTTTGGTGGATTACTTGAGGTTCGACAGCGCCGTCAGGTCAGCCGAGAACTTGGCGACGTAGGAAGCGCTGCACCAGTTGGAGCCGAGGCCCGGAGCCGGATTGATCGCAGTGATGAAGCCGCCGGTGAAGGTGGTGTGGTCGCTGGTGAAGGAGTTACAATTGCCCTTGCCGAAGTCGGTGTCGTAGTAGCGCAGGTCAAGTGTGAACACCTTGTATGTCGCGCCGATACCGACGTTCCAGGTGTTGTAGCCGCGATAATTCGAATTGGCGTAGAAGGCGTCCGAAGTACCCAGGTATTGATGGCCGTATTCGCCCGACAGGTAACCGCCAATGCCGCTCGAACCGAACCAGGTGCTGGGCGCAGTGAATTTGGCAGTACCCGAAGCGTAAGTGCCATCAGCGCCAGTGTTGAGGAAGTTAGGCGAATAGTAAACGTTGGCGCCGAGTGCGACCCAGTCGTTCACAGTCCAGAGAACCTTGGCATAGCCTTCGTAGAAGCTGGCGTCGCGCTTGGCGAAATTGCCGTTCGGAAGGGCTCCGATTGTGGAACCACCGCAGAACGCAGCAACAGCATTGAAGCACTGCCCGCCTGGATACAGGTAAGCGAACACACCAAAGTCGAACGCGACCGGACCGAAGGTCGGGCGGATACCGCCGTAGATGTCGATTTCAGCCGCTGCACGGTTCGGGAACGAGATGCTCGCTCCACCGAGACCGGCGTAAAGCTGCAAGCTGTCGTTGACGTTGTAGCGCGGCTCGAAATACGCGCTGACCGAAGGCTTGTGATTGGACTGCGTGATGCCGCGGAAGATGTAGTCGCTGGCAATACCTGCGCCAAAAGCGAAGTCCCAAGGCGAAACGACGACCGGCGGTGGCGGCGCTTTCGTATAGACTTTGCCGAGATCGGCAGCTTGGGCAGCCCCTGCACCCAGCGCCAACACGGCCGCAATAGTAAGAATTTTCTTCATGACGATCCCCATTCACCGTTGAAAGAGCACGTCCGATTTCTTCAAACCGCAAAGGATCCGAAAACCGAAAGCCCCAGAAAGACGTAACGTGCAAATAATCTGCGGTTTTAGGCGCGATCAGTGAAGCAAAAAGGAAATGCAATTGCCGACTTTTTAGGCGTTTTAGGCATTTCTGGCCTGCCCTGAGCGATGTTGTTGCTGAGTGTGTCATTCAAACAACAATTTTTGCCACATTCGGCAGACCGCAGGCTGATTGTGCAGGAATTTACGGCCCGCAGGGGAAGCTTTTAGGGATACCAGAGAACGGCGATTCGCTATCGGTTTAGAAAACACCGGGATTCATCCCCCGAACCAGCAAAAAGCCGCAGCGATAGCCGCGGCTTCTCCAATTGTGACCGCCCGATATTACGATCCGAACGATCAAACGATCAGGTGCTGCTACCAGACCCATCGGATGACGGGCCAGGAGACGACGGCATCGGCATCGGCGCGGGCATAGCTGCCGGAGCGGCAGCTTTTTTCGGCGCGGATTTTTTCTTCTTCGGAGCTGCTTTTTTCGGAGCAGCTTTCTTTGCCATTTTCTTGGTGGCTTTCTTTGTAGCTTTCTTGGCTGATTTTTTCTTGGCTGACTTCTTGGCTGATTTCTTTGCAGCCTTCTTGCCGGCCTTCTTGGCCATCATTTTTTTGGCCTTCTTCGCTTTCTTAGCCTTCTTCGATTTCTTCGCCATAATAGTAACCCTCCTGCTTGCCCCAAAATCGAGTTGTGTCGCGTTGTCTCAAAACGACGGCTTTCGAATTTCCGTCCTGTCGAGAATTCACCGCTCTTGCGGAAACTCCAGCCAGCGAATTTCGCTCCGCGTTGCGCCTGATCCGATATCCGGTTGGACACCGTCCGCTCGATACCTGAAGGCGCGATAGCCGGAGCTTCGAAACCTAGAGATTCGATACGGGTCGGGGTCCGCCTGTCGCCCAGTCGAGCAGTTCGATCGTATGCACCACAGGGACTGACGTTCCACCAGCAATCTGTACCAAGCATCCGATATTGCCGGCCGCGATCATATCCGGCTTCACCGTTGCGATATTGGCGAGCTTTCTGTCGCGCAATCTCCTCGCAAT
>JAKFUP010000027.1 GCA_021732625.1 Hyphomicrobiales bacterium | reverse complement strand
GATCCGGTGCCCACCAAGGCGATTCGGGGGGGACGGCCGCGACCATCAGCATTCTGCCCAAATCTCGCGCAAAACACTGGCTTCTGAAGCCCAAATCAGTATGTTGCGGCCCGAAACCGGTTCGCCACACACCGGACGGTGCGACCGCCCGTCCCGGCTCCCAAACCCAGGAACATCACTCGTGAAAGTCATCGCTAGTTCTATCCGCAAGGGCAACGTCATTGAGCAGGACGGCAAGCTCTATGTGGTTCTGTTCGCCGAGAATATCCATCCCGGCAAGGGCACACCGGTCAGCCAGGTCGAAATGCGCCGCATCAGCGACGGCGTGAAGATTTCCGAGCGTTTCAAGACCACGGATCAGGTGGAGCGCGCAACCATCGAAGATCGCAATTTCAATTATCTCTACGAAGACGCCGACGGCTACCACTTCATGAACAACGAGACCTACGACCAGATTCAGGTCAGTAAGGACATCATTGGATCGTCTGCGCCTTACCTGCAGGAAAACATGACCGTGAAGCTGTCGATGCACGACATGAACCCGGTCGCGATCCAGATGCCGGTGCGCGCGACGCTCGAAGTGGTCGAAACCGAACCGGTCACGAAGGGCCAGACCGCATCGTCGTCCTACAAGCCCGCGATCCTCTCGAACGGCGTACGCACCAACGTTCCGCCCCATATCGGCGTCGGCACCCGCATCGTGGTCACCACGGAAGACGGCGCCTACGTCGAGCGCGCAAAGGACTAACCAAACACGACCTCGAAGTTCAGTGCGGCTTGTTAGTGAGGATTGCGCTTCGGCGGCGTCCACTGCATCGCGGCACCAAGCCTGTTCCACATGTTGATCAAGCCAATGGCAGACGACACATACGCCAGTTCCTTGTCTGAAAACTCGGAGCGCACATCGGCGTAAAGCTCGTCGCTGACGCCTTCAGTGATTTGCGTCAGCGCCTCGGTCCACGCGAGCGCGGCGCGCTCACGGCGCGAGAACTGCGGGGCTTCACGCCAGACCGCAACCAGATCCAGCTTATCCTGCCCAACCTGAAATTTGGCCGCCAGATTCAGATGAAACTGCAGGCAGTAGGCACAGCCGTTGATCTGCGAGGCGCGAATCTTGACGAGCTCAAGCAGGCTTTCCTCAATCCCGGCGGTTACCGCAGCCTTGCCGATTGCACCCAGCGCCTCGTAAACATCCGGCATAAAGCCGATGAACTCTCGCGACTCGATCCGGGCCTTGGGGGTTTTCAGTGGGGAGGCATGCGACATATTGGGCCTTCAGTTTGGTGTTGGGTTCAGTTTTGACGTTGGGTTGAATCCATTTTCGCAAGTTCCGGCTGCCGTTGCCAGCACAGGTATCTGAAACGCCCTGCTCCCGCCGCGAACTGTCAGGATTGTGATAGCATCTGCCGTCGTTAGGATGAGCTATGACCGAGATCGATTCCTGCTATCGCCCGACTCGCCGGCATCTGCTGCAAGCCGCCGCAGCCGTTGCAAGCGCGGCCGTCGCTTATCCATTGTCGGCAATTGCAGCCCCTGCCGCCTTCGATCAATGGCGCGATGGATTCCGCGCCAAAGCCCTTGCGAAAGGTATTTCCGACGAGACCTACACGCGGGTGATGGGACGCATCGAGCCCGATATGAGCGTGTTCGCAAAACTGCGCAGCCAGCCGGAATTTAACGAACAGCTTTGGCAATATATCAATCGCCGCGTTTCAGACTGGCGACTGGCTGCGGGCAAGGAAGCGCTGCGCAAGTATGGCGATCTGTTCACGCGCATCGAGCGCGACTACGGCGTCGAACGCGGCACACTGCTGGCGTTGTGGGGCGTGGAGACGGCCTACGGCGATCCCCTCGTGCAGCAGAACCACATGAAACCGGTGTTTCCATCATTGGCCGCATTGGCCTGGAACGAGCCGAGACGCCGTGGCTATTGGGAAACCGAACTTATTAACGCGTTACGCGTGGTGCAGAAGGGTTGGGGCACCCCTGACGAGATGCGCGGCTCGTGGGCTGGTGCTATGGGGCATACCCAGTGGATGCCAGAGGTCTGGCTCAATCTCGGCTTCGATTACGACGGCGACGGCCGGGTCTCGCCGTTCGGCAAGCCCGACGACGCGCTTGGTGGCAGCGCGCGCTATCTCGTCAGCCGCGGTAAATACCAGCGCGACCAGCATTGGGGCTATGAGGTGCGCGGCGGTGGCGGCAGCGGCAGCAAGAGCTACGCCGCATGGTCTGCCGCGGGCGTCACCCGTGCCGACGGCAAACCGTTTCCACGTCCGAACGACAAGGCTCAACTCTGGACGCCGGTCCCGGGCGGACCGACTTTCTTGCTAGGGCCAAATTTCTACGCGGTGCGCAGTTACAATCCGTCGATGAATTATGCGCTGGCGATCGTGCATCTCGGCGATCGCATTCAGGGCGGCAGCCCGTTCGTTCAGCCGTTCCCGGGATCGGAACGCGCACTGTCGCTGGCTGAAATTCAGGAGATGCAGACGCGGCTGACCAAGGCCGGCTTCGATACCGGCGGCACCGATGGGCGCGTCGGCAATGGAACGATGAAGGCCATTCGTGATTTCCAGCTCAAGGCTGGACTCGCACCTGCCGATGGCTATGGCGGGCTGAAAGTACTGGCGCGGCTGCGTCAGGGAGCCTGAGCACAGCGAATACCGCGATCAAGAATACCGCAATCAATGCATGTCGCGGCGATTTCCGAGATCATCCGGATCTGGAATGGCTTCGCGCTGAACGTAAACCGAGCACGCAAATGTCCACCAAGCGGAGAGCAACCCGAACACCGGCCATTTGGTGCCGGTCAGCATCTGTTCGAATGCGAATCCGAGCAGCGCCGCGACGCCCCAACCGAAGCCGTAAAGCATCAGCCGCGCCAAAGTGTAGAAACCAATGTGCATACGCTGCTCCGCGAAGGTCTGAGCACTTTCGCCGATCGGATAAACTCTGACGAGGATTAACGGAAAACTTACTTAATTTGCCCGGCGGCGTAACCAGATCAGCCTCCTCCGCAAATGATAGCGCCGCACCCGAAGGGCGCGGCGCTATCGTCCTATCGATGAAACTTGGATAGTAGTCTTGTTTAGTAGCCGTGTCCGCGCGGGCGATACCCACCTCCACCGCCCAGCGCACCACCGAGAATGGCGCCGCCAATAATGGCACCAGCCGCGGCAGCGGCAGCGGCGTCAGCATTTGGATCGGACCGAACGATTCGCGGCGGCGGTCCCGGCGGCGGACGTGGCGGACCACGGGGATCGGCGACCCGCTTCTTTGGCGGCGGAGGCGGCTCCGCGCGCTTCTTCTCTTTCGGTGGCTGGCTGCACGGGCATGTTGGCCCTGCTGCGGCCGTGCCGCTCGGCAAACTTGCCAACGTGGGCCCGGGTGTACCCGGAGCCGCCGGCGACGAGGCGTTCTGACCGCCGCCCTGCGTATTTGCATTGGCTGCCAGCGGATTGGCCTGTTGAGGACGGTTGCGCAGACGGTCCTGCAGCTTGCGCGCGGTCGCGGCGAGATCGCTGCTCGGATAGCTGGCGAGGAAAAGCCCGAATGCATCAACAGAGTTGGCGTTCACGGCCACGCTCCACGCCACCATTTCGCGGCGGCGATCCAGAACCGAGCGCACGCGCGTGACGAATGGTGCCTCGCTATAGAGCCCGGTGAATGCCTCATAAGCCTCGATCGAATCGTCGGCGATCGCGAGGTCATACGCATCCGCCACCGGTTTGCCCTGGAATGCCGTGCGCCACTCGCTCACGCTCCGGGTTGCGGTCCGTTTGGCGGCAGGCTGCGCGGGACCGGGGAAGAAATAGAAATCGGTGGTCAGCGACGAGCTTTCCCACGGAATCTGGCGGCCTTCGGTTTCCTTGTTGACCGCTACCCGGACACGCTTGAACGCCTCTTCGATCGAAACGCCGGGGTCGCGCGCGGATACCACAAGCGCGCCGGTATAGGGGCTGGAAGCGCCCTTGCCGTCTTCGGCTTCAGCACCAGGCGAAGTCGAATATGAGATGAACGAGCCTGCCGCATTGGCTTTAGCGTCGAACATCGCAAGCCCGCGTCCGGCGGTCTTGTTGATGGCATCGAATGGATCGTTGCGGCACGCATCGAGCATGACGATGCGCAGCTTGGTCGGGACGGACGTCAATGTATTCATGACGTCGTTGAGCCGCACCGCCTGTAAAGGTACATCGGCCTCGCGCTGGACGTTGACGTCGACCGGCATCAAAAAGTTCTCGCCGTCGATCTGCACGCCGTGCCCTGCGTAGAACACGAGCGCGACTGTATCCGGCCCCTTGCCTGCGATCTTGGCTGCGAAATCTCCGACCGCTTGCCGAAGTTCGTTTTGCGAGACATCGCGCACAGTCGTGACTTCAAAGCCAGCCGATGTCAGCAGCCCGCTCATGGCGGTCGCGTCGTTGGCCGGATTGGGTAGCGCCGTAACCGTACGATAAGCCGATTGACCGATCACCAGTGCAACGCGGCTCTCCGCAAATGCGAAACTTGCGGACAAACACGTGATGGCTGCAACTGCGAAACCTTGAAGAGACAAAATTCCAAAACGAATAACGGGACCAAACATGACCGCCCCTCCCCAGAAAGCCGGCACTATGACACCGCTTCAAATCGGGGGCTACAGGTCTCCCACCAAAATCGTGAAACGAATTTCCGGGATGGGGAAACTGCCGGAATGGAATGGAAGTATTTTTGCGTAATAGGGAATTTGCAGTTTTCGGCTAGCGAATGACCGCTGGACCGAGATCGGGAATCGCCGCATCGACCACCCGCAGTTGAACTCGCTCGGCACCCTGCCAGCGATCGATCGCCAGCGATCCCGCAACATGAATCGGTTGACCGCGTTGCTCGGTCAGCAGATTGCCGAGCGGCTGGCCGAGGCTGCGAAAGGCGATGCCGTTGACGATGGCGCCGTCGCCGGATTTCAGTCGGACGCGCACGTGCGCCTGACCAACGGGGTCGGCATAAATCAGTTGATGCGATGGCAGAGCAATCATCGGCTCGGGATTGCCGCTGCCGTAGGGACCGGCGCGATTCAGCGTCGCAACAAATTCAGTCGTCACTGCGCGTGCCGACACAGCGCCGTCGATCAACAGTTCATTGGTGTGACGCGCGTCCGTCACGGTGTCCTGAAGCGCCGATTCAATGTAGGCGCGGAATTCGGCAAGCCGGTCTTTCTTCAGCGTGATGCCTGCCGCCATGGCATGACCGCCACCTTTCAACAGAATGCCATCGCTAACGGCCTGCCGGACTGCTTTGCCGAGATCGACGCCGGGTATGGATCGGCCCGAGCCGGTGCCAATGCCGCCGGGCTCGAGTGCAATTGCAAACGCGGGCCGTGAAAACTTTTCCTTCAGCCGCGAGGCAACGAGACCTACAACGCCGGGGTGCCAGCCTTCCGATGCTGTCACGATCACAGCGCCTTTGTCTTCGAGCCCTGCGGACGCCAGCGCCTCGGCTTCCGCCTGCGCCTCCGCCATCTGCTCGATAGCGCGGCGTTCGGTGTTCAACCTGTCGAGTTCGGCAGCGATCCGCGCGGCTTCCGAAACATCGCCTTCAAGCAGCAGCCGCACGCCCAGATCAGCACGGCCGATGCGACCGCCTGCGTTGATGCGCGGCCCCAGCGCAAACCCGAGATGCCACGCTTCCGGCGGACCGCTGAGCCGCGCCACATCCATCAGCGCGGTATGGCCAACATGATCGCGGCGGCGCAGCGCAATCAATCCCTTGGCGACGAACGCGCGATTGAGCCCGATCAGCGGTGCTACATCGGCGACGGTGCCGAGCGCCACATGATGCAGCATACCGAGCAAATCAGGCTCCGGCATCTGGTCGGTCCAAAAATTCCGCGCCCGCAATTCGCGGTTCAGAGCCACAAGAGTCACAAACACGAGACCGACGGCGGCGAGATGCCCAAGACCTGACAGATCGTCCGGCCGGTTCGGATTGACCAGCGCATCGACCACGGGAAGCTCGTCGTTGCACTGGTGATGGTCGATCACCACCACATCCATGCCTCGGCGCTTGGCCTCCGCGAGCGGTTCAAGACTGGTGGCGCCGCAATCGACCGTAACAAGCAGCGTTGCGCCCTTGTCGGCGAGCGCACGCACCGCCTCGACGTTCGGGCCGTAGCCTTCAAAGATGCGATCAGGAATATGGATGAGTGGATCGAGACCGCAGTGGCGCAGATGCCACGCGAGCAGCGCCGCGGACGTTGCGCCATCGACATCATAGTCGCCGAAGATCGCGACCTTCTCCTGCCGCTTCACCGCGTCGGCCAGGCGGCGCGCAGCAATATCCATCTGCGTGATCGTGGCTGGGTCCGGCATCAGGCTGCGGATGGTCGGATCGAGAAAATCCGCCACCGCATCGACGTCGATGCCGCGCCCTGCGATCACCCGCGCCAGCATTTCCGGGAGCTGATGCCGCTGTGCGATGGCCAATGCCAGTGCGGAGCCGCGGGTATCCAGCCGGTCGCGCCAGCGGCGGCCCGTTGCCGAGTGCGCGACGCCGAGAAAGGCCGGCGGCAATTCAACGGGAATGGGGGTGGCGGCTCGCAGCATGAAGGTTACAGATAAGCACGTCGTACTCCTGTTCAACAATCACTGACAGCCGAGTTGTCCAGCCAGATCGTTGAAGTCGCGGGCGACGATGTCCCACTTCCCTTCCGGACCGAAATCGCGGTCCTGCAGCGGACCGTATTCGGTGACGCGCGGCACAAATGCCGTCTTCAGGCCGTGGACCTGCGCTGCTTTCAGATCGCCGTTGTGGGCGGCAACCATCATCACCTGCTCGGGCTTCAAGCCGAGCAGCCGCGCTGCGCCGAGATAGGTTTCCGCATCCGGCTTGTAGTGCTGGAACAGCTCGGCGCTCAGCACGAGATCCCACGGCAGGCCGGCATTCTTGGCCATGTTGGTGAGCAGCGCGACGTTGCCGTTCGACAATGGCGCGATGACGAACTTTGTCTTGAGCCACGTCAGGCCCGACACGCTGTCGGGCCACGGGTTCAACCGATGCCAGCCGCGATTGATGTGATCGCGGTCGGCTTCGCTCAGGCCCGCGATCTTGAACTGCTCGATCAGGCGATCGAGCGTGCGGCGATGCAGATCGTCGAGAATGACGTAACCGCGCTCCGGATGTTTGCGGACATCGTCCATTGCCGGCATATACGCTGCGCGCCACGCATCCACGATCGCGGTCCAGTCGGCCTTAAGGCCGCGCTGATGGCCCCACCAGCTCAGGTCGGTAATGAGGCTGGTGCGCCAGTCAACTACTGTGCCGAAGACATCGAAAACCAGCGCTTTGACGTCATGTGTGTTCGGCATCGTAACTCTCCCGAGCATTTTTTATAGTTTGATGCGGTACTGAATGAATCCGGGACGATCGGCGACCTTGTTATAAAGCGCCTGCGCCTGTGCGTTTGTTTCGTGCGTTATCCAGTAGACGCGACTTGATCCCGCCGCACGCGCGGCATCGACAACCGCAGCAATCAGCGCGCGACCGACGCCCTTGCCGCGAATGTTCGGATCGACAAACAGATCTTCGAGATAGCAGTAGTTGTTCTTTGCCCAGGTCGAACGGTGCACCATGTAATGCACCAAACCGATAAGTCTGCCGTTCTGCTCTGCGACCAAAGCATGCATCGGTTCCAGTGCGTCGAAGAAACGCGCAAAGGTCAGGTCCGTGATCTCAGCCGGAAGCGCCGACTTGTAAAACGTCAGATATCCCTCCCACAGCGGCGCCCAGCGCACGCGGTCCTCGGGCTGTAACGGGCGAATAACCAGCTCACCGCTCACTGCAGTGCTCAATCGAGGTGAAATTTATCAAGCTGGCGGTGTTCGCCCTTGATGTAGCGCACCGTCCCCGTCACAGATCGCATCACGACCGTCTCGGTCTCGATCACATGCTTGCGGAATTTGACGCCCGAGAGCAGCGAGCCGTCGGTGACGCCGGTCGCAGCGAACAGGCAGTCGCCCTTGGCGAGGTCCTCGATGCCATAGATCATGTTCGGATCGGTGATGCCCATTTTGGCCGCACGTTCGCGCTTCTCCGCTGTGTCGAGGATCAAACGGGTTTGCATCTGGCCGCCGATGCAGCGCAACGCTGCGGCAGCGAGAACGCCTTCCGGCGCGCCGCCGATGCCGATGTAGATATCGACGCCGGTATTTTCCGAATCGGCGGTATGGATCACGCCGGCTACGTCGCCATCGGTGATGAGACGCACGGCGGCACCGGTCGAGCGCACAGCTGCGATGATGTCGGCATGGCGTGGGCGATCCAGCACCAATGCGGTGATCGCCGAGGGATGCACATCCTTGGCGCGCGCCAAGCGCCTGATGTTCTCAGCCGCGGGCGCGTCGATATCGACCACGTTCTTGGCATAGCCCGGACCGATCGCGATCTTCTGCATGTAGACGTCCGGCGCATTCAGCAACGTACCGCCATCTGCCATCGCCATCGTCGCAATCGCACCCGGCATATTCTTGGCGCAAAGGGTCGTTCCCTCGAGCGGGTCGACAGCAATGTCGACCTTCGGCCCGGACTGAATGCCGACTTTCTCGCCGATGAAGAGCATTGGCGCTTCGTCGCGCTCGCCCTCGCCGATCACGACCGTTCCCTCGATCGGAATCTTGTTGAGCTCGCGGCGCATTGCATCGACCGCCGCCTGATCGGCCGCCTTTTCGTTGCCGTGTCCGCGCAACCGTGCTGCCGACACAGCAGCGCGCTCGGTGACGCGCACGATCTCGAGCGTCAGAATACGCTCAAGCAATTGCTGCGGCGGAATGGAAATGACGGACGACATTCGCTTACTCCTCAATGCCTATATGCCCCGCGCAGCGACAGCGCGCCGGGATCAGTTCTTTTCGATACGGACGACCTGCGGCCGTCCGGTAATGACCTTGTCCGACTGAACAGCTTGCAGCGCACGGCGGACTGCATCTTCCGTCGTCGCGTAAGTAATCAGGATCACAGGCACCGGCGACGGCTTGCCACCCGCGCCCGTGTCTACACCGCCGTTCGGATGACGCTGCACGATCGACTCGATCGATATCTTCTGCTCGGCGAGCCGCGTCGCAATCGTCGCAGCGGTACCAGCAAGATCACGCGCCATCAGGCGAATGTAATAGCCGCCTTCATGCCGCTCCATCGGAGCTTTCTTGATGGTGCGCAGTTTCGCGATCGGACGACCGAACGGCTTGGCACGAATGCCGCGCGCCACATCGGCAATATCGGCGACAACAGCGGACGCAGTCGCTGCACCGCCAGCACCGGGGCCGACCAACGTGATCGGAGAAATCCCTTCGCCATCGATGGTCACCGCGTTCGTGACTCCCATCACCTGCGCAATAGAAGACGTGCGCGGCACCATGGTCGGATGCACCCGCTGCTCGATGCCGGATTTGGTGCGCACCGCGACACCCAGCAGCTTGACGCGATAGCCGAGGTCCTGCGCCGCGCGCAAATCCGCCGGCGCGATCGACGAGATACCTTCGACATAGACCGATGACTGCGCTACCTTGGTGCCGAACGCGATGCTGGCGAGGATCGCAAGCTTCTGTGCGGTGTCGTGGCCGTCGACATCGAACGATGGATTGGCCTCCGCGTAACCGAGCCGCTGCGCATCCTTCAGACATTCGGCAAACGATAGTCCCTCCTGCTCCATCCGGGTCAGGATGTAATTGCAGGTGCCGTTGAGGATACCGTAGACGCGGTTGATCTGCGTGCCGGCCAAGCCTTCGCGCAGCGTCTTCACTACCGGGATGGCCGCGCCGACAGCAGCCTCAAAGTTCAGCGCCCCGCCATGCTTCTCGGCCAATGCGGCGAGCTTGCTGCCGTGTTTGGCTATCAGCGCCTTGTTGGCGGTGACGACAGACTTGCCGGACTTCAGCGCGGCTTCAATGGCCGAGAGCGCGGGATCACCCGCACCGCCCATCAACTCGACGAAACAGTTGATGTTAGGATCGGTCGCAAGCGCCAGCGGCGACTTCGCCCAAGCGATGCCACGCAAATTGACATTGCGCTTCTTGGCTTTTGAACGCGCGGTGACAGCAACGACCTTGATACCGCGGCCGCTGCGCGCGGACAGCACACGCGCCTGTTCCTCGATCAGACTGACAACATCGGCACCAACGGTGCCGAGCCCCGCAATGCCCACTTTGAGGGGTGCGACCATAACGACGAAGCCTGATGAAGTTATCGCCGGTTGGCGAGAGGAACCACGTTGTGCAACGATTCAATGCCGCTTTCAAGGAAGCGCCGGATGTTCCGCGCCGCTTGACGAATGCGCTGCTCGTTTTCCACCATGGCGATACGTACATAGCCCTCGCCGTGCTCACCGAAAGCGACGCCTGGCGAGACCACGACGCCGGATTTCTCCACCATCAGAGTCGCAAACTGCATACTGCCGACCTCGCGGAATTTTTCCGGCAGCGGCGCCCATGCAAACATCGAGGCGGCCGGAGGCGGAATATCCCATCCTGCACGTCCGAACGATTCGACGAGCGTGTCGCGGCGCTTCTTGTAGGTGTCGCGCATCTCGCGGATGCAATCGTCGGGACCATTGAGCGCTGCGGTGGCAGCGACCTGCACAGGCGTAAACGCACCGTAGTCGAGATACGACTTCACGCGGGTCAATGCGGCAATGATGCGCTCGTTGCCGACCGCAAAGCCCATGCGCCAGCCGGCCATCGAAAACGTCTTCGACATTGAAGTGAACTCGACGGTGACATCGATCGCGCCCGGTACTTGCAGCACCGACGGCGGCGGCTCGTCGTTGAAGTACAATTCAGCGTAAGCGAGATCAGAGAGAATGAAAATCTCGTGTTTCTTCGCAAACGCAACGAGGTCTTTGTAGAAATCCAGCGTCGCGACATAGGCCGTCGGATTGGACGGGTAGCAGCAGATCATCGCGATCGGCTTGGGAATCGAATGAATGATCGCGCGCTCCAGAGCGCCGAACAAATCCGGCGTCGGCTCGGCCGGAACCGAGCGGACCACGCCGCCCGCCATCAGGAAGCCGAACGCATGGATCGGATAGCTCGGGTTCGGCACCAGCACGACGTCGCCTGGCGCGGTGATGGCCTGCGCCACGTTGGCAAAGCCTTCCTTGGAGCCGAGCGTCGCGACGATCTGGGTGTCCGGATTGAGTTTCACGCCGAAACGGCGCGCGTAGTAGCCGGCCTGGGCCTTGCGCAGACCGTTGATACCTTTCGACGATGAATAGCGGTCGGTGCGCGGCTTGCCGAGCGTTTCCTTCAGCTTGTCGATGACGTGCTGCGGGGTCGGCAAGTCGGGGTTGCCCATGCCCAGATCGATGATATCCGCACCGGCATTGCGCGCGGCGGCCTTGGCCCGATTGACTTGCTCGAACACGTAAGGCGGCAGGCGGCGAATGCGGTAAAACTCTTCCATGGGTTCAGGCTCCGGAACCGGCAATAGCGGACGGCATTTTCAATTGAATCAAGGCTCTTTCTAGTGTGGTGGTTCGGAAGTTTCCTCGCCATCGCGGCTGTTTCATTAAGGAAACTTCCGAACCAAAACCACACTAGAATCAATATTTTCTAGTGTCCCCTTCGAATCCGAAGTTCGCATAGAACGCACGGCATTGCAGGGCGAACTTCGGATTCGGGGACACTAGCACGGGACCATGTCCGCACCAGCCAGAAAGCCTGGAAAATGTCTCCGAAAATCAGTTGGCTTGGGTGGATTTCTTCTTTGCGCCTTTTTGCGCATCGGTGCTGTCTGCGGCGCCACCCGCTCTGGCCTGCCGGTCGCGGGCGGCGATCAGCTCTCTCTCGATTTTCGCACGCTCTTCGGGCTCCAGAACCGCCTGTTCACGCTGCGGCGGCACGTCGTGGACGGCAGGATAAACGCCCGTCACTTCCGGACGCGCCGGTGCGTTTGCCGGAAGTCCGATCGCCGGTAAATCGGCAATCGGCAGCGAGCAGCCGCCAAGCGTGAGAGCAAACGTCACGGCAAGCATGGAGGCGCGAACTGGACCCGTCGCACGGGCATGTGCGGTGATCTTACGCACCCGCAAAACTCGTCTCGTCCGTGGTGACTGTGACGCCACTTTATCCACGCCCTTGCATCTTTCTTGTGCCACTTCACTCGATTTCGAGAATGTCGGTCAAACAAACCCGAAAATGCAATGTTGCCGTAAATGATTAAGAGGTCGCTTACCAAGGTAATTCCCCGCTACCTTGCGGGTCTAGGTCGCCAATATGACCAAAGCAAGAACTTCGCCGCAACGCAGCACACAGAAATCGCCCTAAACATCTGAACTATGGCATCATCCGTGCCTTGGTAGCCTTGCGTCATGCTGAAACCCAACAAGAACCCGTAGTATCCCGCCATGAAAGACATCACGTCCAACTCGCCATCCCCCCCACCGCCAAGCTTCGATCCGGAGGCATTCGCCAAGAATCTGTCCAAGGCGATGGAAAGCAGTGGTGCTGCGCTTGCCAGCTTTCTGAAAGGGCGGGAAAACACCGCCGCGCCAAATGAGCCACCGAGCGAATTGACGGAAGTCGTTCGCACGTTCTCGGTTGTCGCTAACTATTGGCTGTCGGATCAAACGCGAGCCGCAGAACTGCAGGCGAAAGTCGGCAAGGGTTATCTCGACCTGATGGAGGCGTCCGCCAAACGCATGAAGGGCGAGTCCGTCGAACCCATTATTTCGCCCTCGCCTCGCGACAAGCGTTTTCAGGATCCGGACTGGAAGTCGAACCAGTTCTTCGACTTCGTCATGCAGGCTTATCTGCTCGGCACCCAATGGGCCAACGATCTGGTGAAGAATGCGGACGGGCTTGATCCGCACACGCGCAAGAAGGCCGAGTTTTACGTCCAGCAAATCGGCAACGCGCTGGCGCCATCGAACTTCGTGCTGACCAATCCGGAAGTGATGCGCAAGACGCTTACCTCCAGTGGCGAGAATCTCGTTCACGGCATGAAGATGCTGGCCGAAGACATCGAAGGCGGCAGCCTGCGCATTCGGCAATCCGACCCGGCCAACATGGTTGTCGGCGAACAGATGGCGACGACGCCCGGCAAGGTGATCTACCAGAACGAGATCATGCAGTTGATCCAGTACACGCCAGCGACGGAAAAGGTGCTGCGCACGCCGTTGCTGATCGTTCCGCCGTGGATCAACAAGTTTTATATCCTCGATCTGAAGCCGGAGAAGTCACTGGTCAAATGGGCGGTTGATCAGGGCATCACTGTGTTCCTGATCTCGTGGGTCAATCCGGACAAGTCGCTCGGCAACAAGACCTTCGAGGATTATATGAAGTTCGGGCCGCTCGCGGCGATGGACGCGATCGAACGCGCCACCGGCGAGATGAAGGTCCACACCATGGGCTACTGCGTCGGCGGAACTCTCCTCGCAACAACGCTGGCATGGCTTGCCGAGAAGCGTCAGGTGCGCGTCGCATCGGCAACGTTCCTCGCTGCTCAGGTCGATTTCAGCCACGCCGGCGATCTGTTGGTGTTTGTTGACGAAAATCAGGTCGCAGCACTTGAGCGCGAGATGAAAGTCACTGGCGTGCTGGAAGGCAGCAAGATGGCGATGGCCTTCAACATGCTGCGCTCGAACGACCTGATCTGGTCATACGTGGTCAGCAATTATCTGAAGGGCGATGCCCCGAAGGCATTCGATCTGTTGCACTGGAATTCCGATGCCACGCGGATGCCGGCAGCAAACCACTCGTATTATCTGCGCAACTGCTATCTCGAAAACCGGCTGTCGAAAGGCACCATGGTGATCGACAACACCGCGCTCGATCTGTCGAAGATCAAGGTGCCGGTCTATAATCTCGCCACCCGCGAGGATCACATCGCACCTGCCGAGTCGGTGCTGTACGGTTCGCAGTTTTTCGGCGGCCCGGTGAAGTACGTCCTCGCGGGCTCCGGACACATTGCGGGCGTGGTCAATCCGCCCGCAGCGGGCAAGTACCAATACTGGACCCATGCCAACGGCCATCAGCCCTCCACCCTGAAGGAGTGGCTGCCGGGTGCGCAGGAACACAAAGGCTCGTGGTGGGTGGACTGGCGGGCGTGGCTGGGCAACCTCGATCCCGAACAGGTCGATGCGCGCGAGCCGGGCGGCGGTGTGATGCCTGCAATCGAGGATGCGCCAGGAAGCTATGTGCGGGTTCGCGCCTGAGCGTCAGGCTGCTGCGGGCCTGTTCGACTCCTCCGTGTAATGTTATCAGACTGGCGTGATGATCGATCAGCAGACCACCTGATCGATCCAATGCAACGCGGGGGAGACGAAGATGACACGCGAACTGTTTTGGCTGACATTGACGGTGATTTTGACCGCCGTGATGTGGCTGCCATACGTCCTCAACCGCATCATGGTGCGGGGTTTGTTCGGCGCGATGGCCAATCCGTCGCGCAATGACAAAGCTCAGGCGGAATGGGCCAATCGCATGATGTTCGCTCATGACAATGCGATCGAAAACCTCATCATCTTTGCACCGCTGGTGCTGATCCTGAGTGCGATCGACTACTCGACCAAATGGACCGTGCTTGCTTGTGCGATCTACTTTTGGTCCCGGCTGGCTCACTTGATCGTTTATACGGTCGGCGTGCCGATATTGCGCACGCTGACGTTCGCGGCCGGATTTGCCGCACAGGTGATGTTGATTCTGGGAATTTTCCAGATTCTCTGAAAACCCCATTCTCAGTCGTTGAAAATGCGCGGGCCTAACAACCCGCGCATTACTTTATGGAAACATCGCCGGCTGATCGATGCCAAGGGTTTCCGCAAAACCCAGCATCAGATTCATGTTTTGAACGGCCTGACCTGACGCACCCTTGGTGAGATTATCGAGCGTCGAGACGATGATCGCCCTGCCCTCGATGCGGTCGGCCGCAACGCCGATAAACGTCATGTTGGATCCGCGCACGTGCCGCGACTGCGGCGTCTTGCCGAACGGCAGCACATAAACGAACGGCTCCTTGGCGTATTGCTCGGTCAGGATCGCGTGCAGCTCCTGCGCGGTGCGGCCTCTGCGTCCGCGCACATAGATCGTAGCGAAGATGCCCCGGTTCATCGGCACGAGGTGCGGCGTGAAGCTCACGACAACGTCCTTGCCGGCTGCCTTCGAGAACTCCTGATCGAGTTCGGCCATGTGCCGGTGATGACCGACGCCGTAGGCGTGGAAGCCTTCCGATACTTCGGAGAACAGCATCTCTTCTTTCGCCGCGCGCCCTGCGCCAGTCATCCCCGACTTGGCATCGATCACGATCTCGTCCGGCTCGATCGCCTTCGCCTTCAACAATGGGATCAACGGGAGTTGCGCCGTCGTGGTATAACAGCCGGGGTTCGCAACAAGCCGCGCCTTCCTGATGTCGCGGCGATAAATCTCGACAAGACCGTAGACGGCTTCGCTTTGCAGTTCGAGCGCATGATGTTCGTGACCATACCACTTTGCGTACGCTTTCGGATCGGTCAGCCGGAAGTCGGCCGACAGATCGACCACTTTGGTTGCGGGCGCCTTGGCCAGCAAATCCTTCAACACCGTCTGCGTCGTCGCATGCGGCAAACCACAGAATACGAGATCGAGATCGGCTTTCGCCCAATCGACGTCGGCAATCGATACGAGTCTCGGCAGCTCATAAGGCGCGAACTGCGGGAATACATCGCCCATCAACTGTCCGGCACGCCGGTCTGCGGTGAGCAGCGTCAGTCCGACGCGCGGATGGCGCAGCAAGAGCCGCACCAATTCGGCGCCGGTGTAGCCAGATGCGCCGAGAATGCCGATCTTCTTTTTCGTGCTCATCCCATCGTCTCCTCGAGAGCGCCGGTCTTCATCTCACCGACCGGGTGATCTGCAAAAGCATGTGGCCGCATGACTTGCATCTGGCGCGCGATGACCTGCGCGCCCGGCGATGTCTGTAGTCCCAACGCGGTGGTCACCGCAACATGATCCGCATCGGATTTATGCTGATTCAGTTTGAAACTACCCTCGACATTCTCCACGGTCATGACGAGACCGACGATGGCGCGCATCATTCCGTCCCGGCGCGCCGCCGGCATTTTGGCCATGGTCCAGGGCGGTTTCGGCGCGAGCCCCTGCTCGAACCGTTCACTGAGGGCATCGAGATGCTCCGCGAGCGCCTCGCCTGACATTACCTCGACAGGCCCGCTGAGATGCACCGCCTGATAGAGCCAGGTCGGGACCTGATGCGGCGATGCGTACCAGTCGGACGACACATAGGCGTCATCACCCTGCACTGCGAGCAGCCAATGCTGGCTACTGCCGCTCAGCGCTATGAGCGGATTATGCCGCGCCAGATGAAACACCGCACGCGGCGATCCGTCCTGCGCGTACGCGAGATGGAACGGCACGTGAGAGGCCACCGGCTTGCCGGAAGCCACCGCACAGATCATCCCAAAGCCACGCGCAGCCGCGAACTGAAGGCTCGCGGCGCGGTCGATCTGGAAGGCGTGGGGCACATGCATGACGGTCTCCTGCTCGGGTGATGAGCCGACGGGACCGGACTGCGATTTGGCTTAAATGGAAAACAGAAAGTGCCGCAGAGCGATCTCCGGCGGCACTGGGATTGGCGATCTAGACGCGCGCGCCAACCCATGCCGCGAAACTACGGCGGCGGCGGGCGATGACGATGGTCGCGGCGTTGATCATGGCGCGGATATAGGGCCGTCGCGGCGAGCGGTCAAGCGCGCGCTGTCAAGCAATGTCCGAAGCGGATGGTTTGCGAAACACAAAGACCGCCCTCGCGGGCGGCCTTTGCTTGGAGATAAATTGACCGATGTCAGAGCGACGTCGACCACGACACCGGAACATAACGATAGCCTTCGCCGTCCTTGGCAACATTGCCTTGGGCCGGGAACGGGAAGTGATAGCCCTGCACGCGCATCTTCTCCGCGACCAGCATGTCGTAGATCTTGCGTCGGGTTTCTTCAGCCATCTTGGCATCCTGATCGAACACCAGATGGAAGCCCGGATTGGCGACGAAGACAGCCGGATGATTGGTCGTGTCGGACTGGATGAAGATCTTGTCCGAGCCGGACGAAACGATGAAAGCGCTATGACCCGGCGTATGGCCCGGAGCCGCAACGGCCGTGAGACCCGGAGCAATGTCCTTGCCCCATTCGAATGGCGTGACCTTCTTCTTGAGACCAGCTTCGAAAATGCGGCGATTGTTCTTGAACAGGTCGGCCATGCGGCCAGCCGGAGCGCGGCTCATCTCGCCATCGTCCATCCAGAATTTCCATTCGGTCGACGACGCCATGATCTCGGCATTCGGGAACAGAGGCTGACCTTCCGCATTGAGCAAGCCGTTCACGTGGTCGCCGTGGAAATGCGAGATCACGACCATATCAATGTTCTTCGGATCGATACCCGCGGCGGCGAGGTTGGTTTGATACTGGCCGACATTGCCCTTGCTGGTGACGAACGCAGCCGGACCGTTACCGGAATCGATTGCGATCAGCTTGCCACCGGCATTGATCACGACCGGCGAAAACGGAATCGTCATCTTGTCGGCCGGCAGGAAAGCCTTTTCCAGCGCGGCATTGACGTCAGCCTTGGTCTTATTGGCAACGAATGTATCCGGCAGCGCGAAATTGTTGGCGCCATCGGAGATTGCGGTGATTTCGATATCGCCGATCTTGTAGCGATAAAAGCTCGGCGCTTGCTTACCTGCCGGCGGCGCAGCCGCAGTGGCGGCTGTCGGCGACATCATCGGTACAGTTGCGAGCGCAGCAGCGCCGCCCATCATATGGCGTCGTGTCAGATTCATATCAGACCTCCCGGATTGTGTTTGTCGAAGTGAAGCTGTTCAGTTGCGAACAGTTCGCATGACCGCTTATCGGATTCTCATGAACCACATTTGTTGCGATTCATTCGCATCACGCGAACTGCGACCATCGCGGGACTAACACCCCATGCGCCTTTAAATTCCCAATCACAAATCAGTTGGTTTGCACCTGCTCAAAACATCATCTTCACGCCAAGCATTCCCGGCGCCAGCAACACCGCAGCCCATACCAACGCAGACACAAAATTGGCGAACTGGAATTGCCAGTACGGCATCTCACTAACACCCGCGACGAGCGGCACTGTGGCGCGCAGCGGTCCTGAAAAGCGGCCGATGAATACGCTCGGAATGCCCCATTTCTGGACGAAGCGTTCGGCCGCCGCGAGCATATCCGGGAACTGCGAGAGCGGCCACATGTGTTCGATCTGCGTCTTGAATTTATGACCGAACCAGTATGACAGCCAATCGCCACATGCAGCACCAAGTGAAGCTGCCAGCCAGATCGGCCAGAAATTGATTCCGCTGGCGCCAATCAGCGCACCAATCGCTACCAGCATTCCCCACGCCGGAATCAGGAGCGAGAGAACGGCCAGCGACTCGGCAAAGGCGAGACCGAATACGATCGGAATACCCCAAAACTGATGATCGCGGACGAAATCAGTGAGGCCACGAAAAGCTTCATCAAGTCCCATGGTTTGTCTTTCTCGTACTCGGTCCAGGCACTTATGCTTAAATCAATCGGATTGCGGTGTTGCAATCGCCAGACACCTAACGTGCTGCAGCCTCTACCCTTGCACGGTTCAGAACAGCAAAGCCCCATATGACCAGACCGATTGTCGCAGGAGTGACAAGCCCGATAACACGAAGCGGGCGCACAATCTCGACCTCGGTCGCGATCATCCCTAACCACATCAATAGCGACCAGCCTACAAGCCACCATGACGGCCCAACCATGCCATCGCGCCGCCATGCCTCGACCTGCGCTATTGCAACCAACGGCAACGCAAACGCCACATAGTTTGGCTGCGAGACAAGCAGCATGACGGGCAGTGCTGCAATGACAACCGCGCCGGCAACAAGTGCTGAATACGACAACGGCGGCTGCCCGGAAGTCAGGCGCCAGAAACGGCCGTGGCCGCCCCACACAAGCGCCATCACGATTGCCACATTCGCAAAATACTGTGACGCAATCGCCCACCCCGGCAGTGTCACCGATTGTGGCAACCCGTTGGCCGCGATGCGTGTCAACATCGCCCCGACGCTGGTCATGTCGTAGGATGTGAAGTTGACCTCGGCTGCAATCTGCGGGTTCGGCGTATAGCTGACAATACTCAGCAGATGGCCGCTCCACATCTGCACGTAAAGGTCGGCGGTCGCTGACGGACCGACCAGCAATGCAGGGACCAACAATAGCAGCACGATGCTGTAGCCCGCCACAGCAGCAAGCATCATCCAGTCACGCCGGAGCAGCGGTAAAGCCAGTAGAACAACCGGGAAAATCTTGATCGTAATCGCAGCGGCGAGCACGACCGCAGCCACATGCGTGCGGCCCGCCACATACATCGCGAGAAAAGTCACCATTAACAGCAGCAAAATCGCCGTTGGTTGACCGCGACCCAGGCCATCTCCGACAAACAGCAGCAGCGCAAGTAGCGGCCCGAGACGCAGCAGCCACCAACCGTTCCAGCGACCTTGATTAATCGGCCCGAGCGCTCGCGAAACGGCATTCGCCCAGACATGTTGCGCAAGCATCACCGCGGCGATGCCAATCGTGTACCAGACAAGCACTGAGTTTCGACATGAGAGCGACCAAACCGGTTTTGGGAAACCGGGCATCGGATCGGCGAAGAATCCCATCAAAAATGCAAAAGTCGGGGGATAGTGGTACGTCCACGAATGATCATCGGCCACCTGATAAAGCGGAAAACCGCTCCACACCGCCCACCCGGCGCGGAAGAAGACCTGAGCGTCGCCAAACCCCTTAACGCAGGTCCGGTGAATGACGATCGGCAAAAAGACCAGAATCGCAGCTACGAATAAGGCGATCCATGCGCATTCGTACCAACGCAGGCTCAACGGCCTAAAAGACAGCGGACGTTGCGATGGACCGGTCTCCATCTAGCGATGCAGCCATGACATAGTAGAAGCCAATGATTCGGAACTTGATCGGCTGTTACCCTTATTGTGTGAAGCAAGCAACGGACCTGATCGCGGAATCGTTCTTTACGGGAAGCAATTGATATGGCCAGCGGCGCGAAGCGGAAAAAAACCGAAGATTTGTTTCAGGATGCCAAGTCAGGCGGGAATGGCCGCCGTCCGGCTGAAGCGGGTTACACCGCCCGCGACATCGAGGTGCTGGAAGGTCTTGAGCCGGTCCGGCGCCGTCCCGGTATGTATATCGGCGGCACCGACGAGAAAGCGCTGCATCATCTGTTCGCCGAAGTCATCGACAACTCGATGGACGAAGCACTGGCCGGTCACGCGACTTTCATCGAGGTCGAGCTGGGCGGTGACGGCTATCTCACCGTGAGCGACAACGGCCGCGGCATTCCGGTCGATCCGCACCCCAAATTTCCGAAGAAGTCCGCGCTGGAAGTCATCATGTGCACGCTGCACGCGGGCGGCAAATTCGATTCGAAAGTTTACGAGACATCGGGCGGCCTGCATGGCGTCGGAGTATCGGTTGTGAACGCACTTTCGTCGCTGCTTGAAGTGGAAGTCGCGCGCAACCAGCAGCTCTACAAGATGAGCTTTGAACGCGGCCATCCGAAGGGCAAGCTGCAGGACCTCGGCAAGGTTCATAACCGCCGCGGCACCCGCATCCGTTTCAAACCCGACGCCGATATCTTTGGTGCCAAGGCAGCATTCAAACCGCAGCGTTTGTTCAAGATGGCGCGCTCGAAGGCATACCTGTTCGGCGGCGTCGAAATCCGCTGGCGCTGCGCGCCCGAACTGCTGCGCGGTGTCGACGACGTGCCGGCGGAAGATACGTTCCACTTCCCCGGCGGGCTGAAGGATTATCTTGCCGCCGCGATCCACGCCGACACGCTGGTTCACCCGGACATTTTCGCTGGAAAATCGGGCCGGACCGGCGGACATGGCGCCTGCGAATGGGCGGTGGCATGGACAGCGGATGCCGACGGATTTCTGTCGTCATACTGCAACACAATCCCGACTCATGACGGCGGCACACACGAGGCCGGCATTCGCAGTGCGATGCTGCGCGGACTGAAAGATCACGCCGAGCGCGTCAATCAGGGCAAGCGCGCAGCGTCCATCACGTCGGAAGACGTGATGGTGGGCGCGGCGGTGATGCTCTCAGTGTTCGTTCGCGAACCTGAATTTCAAGGCCAGACCAAGGATCGCCTCGCCACGGCCGAGGCACAAAAGATTGTCGAACAATCCGTCAAGGACCCGTTCGATCACTGGCTGTCCGGGAATCCGGTGCAGGCCAACCGTCTGCTGGACTTCGTTATCGAACGGGCCGACGAGCGCCTTCGCCGCCGTCAGGAAAAGGAAGTCGCGCGCAAGACCGCCGTGCGCAAGCTGCGCCTGCCCGGCAAGCTCGCCGATTGTTCGAACACGGCTGCCGAAGGCTCCGAACTGTTTATCGTCGAAGGCGACTCGGCCGGCGGTAGCGCCAAGCAGGCGCGCGACCGCAAGACACAGGCCATTCTGCCGTTACGAGGCAAGATTCTCAACGTCGCCTCCGCTGGCAAGGACAAGCTCGCGGGCAACCAGCAGATTGCCGATCTGATGCAGGCGATCGGCTGCGGCACCGGCGCGCATTATCGCCAGGAGGATTTGCGCTATTCGCGTATCATCATCATGACCGACGCCGACGTCGACGGTGCGCATATCGCCTCGCTGCTGATTACGTTTTTCTACCGCCAGATGCCGCGCCTGATCGACGAAGGTCATCTTTATCTTGCGGTCCCGCCGCTCTATCGCCTCACCCACGGGGCCAAGACAGTGTATGCGCGCGACGACGGCCATCGCGATGCGCTGCTGAAATCGGAATTCAATGCCAATGCGAAGGTCGATATCGGCCGCTTCAAAGGCCTCGGCGAAATGATGCCCGCGCAGTTGAAGGAAACCACCATGGATCCGAACAAGCGCAATATGCTGCGCGTGGTTTTGCTTGCGGACGATCGTGAGGGAACCGCGGACTCGGTCGAGCGCCTGATGGGCAACAAGGCCGAAGCGCGCTTCGCCTTCATCTCCGACAAGGCGGAGTTTGCCAGCGAAGAATTGCTGGACGTGTAGGGCGCTGCGCGCCAAGCTGGCTGCAGTTAGTTCTTGGTCCGGAGTAATCTATGCGCACCCCGCTTCTCATCGCCGGCATCCTCTGCCTGATCATCGGCCTGATCTGGCTCGGTCAGGGAACCGGATATTTCCCCTATCCAGCTTCGAGCTTCATGGTGAAGGCAACAAAGTGGGCTTACTACGGCAGCGCGCTGACGCTGGTCGGCCTGATCCTGACCGTCGCATCGCGGCGCGCTTGACGGGATATTACAGGAATTTTTGATCAGCTGATCGCAGCAGCTCTGGACCTGACATGCTCCGGCCGCACGCCAATTCCGAGTACGCGCGCGACCAGCCCTTGCAGCCACGGCGACACGTTGACGACTTTCATGAACGCGGGAGCTCTCAGCGCCCCACCCTCCAGCGCGCGGCCGATGATGCGATTCTGCATCTGAATTTGCAGAGCTTGCGTGACCCTGACCGGAAACATCCGCCGCTGGCGCACGCGATCCAGCACCTTCTCATTGGGGCAGCCGTTCGACATACGATCCGACAGAAGATTGGCGGTCGCAACCGCGTCTTGAATAGCAAGATTGATCCCAACACCGCCGACAGGAGACATCGCGTGGGCTGCATCGCCGATGCACAGCAACCCCGGGCGCGACCAGCGCTTCAACCGGTCAATGCTGACGGTCAGCAGCCTCACGTCGTCCCAGCTCTTCACATCGCCGATATGCGCGCGCAAACGCGGAGCGGTAGCGACAATATCGGCGCGGAATTGATCCAAACCGCGTGCCTTGACGGAATCCGTTTGGCCTTTCGGAATCACATACGCGCACTGCCAGTAATCGCCGCGATCGATCGTCACCAGAATGCGGCCCGGTTGCGCATTCATCAATGCCCGGTCGTTCTCGGCCGGATCTTTCGCGATCCTGAACCACAGCACGTCGATCGGAGCGCCAATGTCATCGATCTCAAGCCCCGCGCATTCGCGCACGACGGAATGACGGCCATCGCAGCCCACAGTCAAAGCCGCGGTCACCTCGAGCCGTCCCTCTTCTGAACGCGCAACAACGCCCGTAATGGTCTCACCATCACGCAAAAGATCGAGCGCTTCGGTTCTGCGCAAAACCTTCAGATTGGGATAGTGAGCGCCAGCATCGAACAGGAAGTCGAGAAACTCCCACTGCGGCATGAAAGCGATATACGGCGTCTTGATCCGCATGCCGCGGAAATCGGCAATCGCGACGGTGTCGGCGCCGAAATGCCCGCTCAATTGATCCAGCTTGTTGTGTGGGCGCTTCAGAAACGCATCGAGCAGACCCAGCTCATCGAGCACCTGCATGGTGGATGGATGCACGGTGTCGCCGCGAAAATCGCGAAGAAAGTCGGCGTGCTTTTCGAGAACCACCGTATCGACGCCAGCCCGTGCCATCAGGTAGCCAAGCATCATCCCGGCCGGGCCACCGCCGACGATACAGCACTGCGTCTTGATCGAACGTGCCGCTTCGCCGGTGCCACGTGCGTGAGCGGAAGAGCCTGGACCGGCGGCTGGATTCGCAGACATCAGAACTTCCCCGTGCGAGTCTATTTCTCAACGGCAACGCCAATAACTTTTGGCAAGCAACCAAGGCGGCAAGGTGTCAGCTTCAATAGGTCAGCGATTGAGTCCTTCGGCGGCGGCTTTGCGGAAGCTCTTGATCTCCGATGTGGTGCCGTCGCGATAGGTCAATTCCACCGACACCGACTTGGTCGCCGTCGGTAGCTTCATGTAGGGCCGCGCCTCGTGCGGAATGGACGACGGGTTCAGCGGATCGCAAGGCGGCATCTTGATGACCTGATCCGGCACCGTTGTATCGATGCCGACCTTCACCTCGCGGATCGCACAGCGGAACGACATCAGGTGCGTGTAGTAAACCAGCAGCCCGTTATATTCACGGAAAGACAGCCAGCTTGTCGACGTCAGATCCAGCGTCTTGCGCTGGTCGCGGATCAGCGCCGCTTCTGGATCGAACTTGATCGGGAAAGGTCCCTGCACTTCGCCCTGCGCGTCGATGTATCGAACCTGAAGCGTGGTAGCGGGCGAATCCGCAGGCAATTCGATGGATGAATTCGGCATCCGCTTGCGGGTTCGCGGATCGAGCGTATCCATCAATCCGGTTTCCTTGAACTCGCCGCTCTCGCCGTAGCGCCATGAGATCGCCAGCGCCGGATCGATGATCGAGAACACGATGGTCCAGCCGCCATTGTGGCGTGAGAACAAAGCGATGGGCGCGTTGGTCGATTCAGGCTGCGGGGCGGTGCGCGGCGCTAGGCCAGGTGTCAATGCAGCAACCTTCGGCTCGACATCGATCGTCCGCCGCGCATCGGCGCCGCCGTTGAAGTAGACGCTATCGACCATCTGGTCGAAATATGCCGGCTGCTGTTTATGCCTGACGGTCGTGGCCATACCGTTGACGAGGCGCCGCGTGTTCTGCGCGATGTCGACCAAGTTTACGCCCGGTTTCAGAAGCTCCTTGGCAAAAACGCGGGTGAACACGGAATTCGGATCCGTATCGTTGTCAGACAAACGATCCAGCGCGGTCTGCTTCGGCCCCGCCGAGAGAATGGTGAACATTCCTTCCGGAAGGTCCGACATACCAGCAAGGCCACCGCCGCCACCCACGGCGCGCGTGCCCCAACGCTCCTCGAACGGATTGTTACGGCAAGCGTCGAGCACGAGTATCGCCGTGCGCACGCCGCGATTTTGCAACCGCGACACGACGCGATCGGTCATGATCGAGGAATCGCGCACCAATTCCTCCTGTCCTGCGGTCGCAGCCGGGACGTCGGTCGGCAGCAGGAAGTTCTGCCCGGCTATTTCGAAGCCGTGGCCCGCGTAAAAGAAGAACGCGGTATCGCCTTTCTCAAGCGCGCGATCGAAGGTTAGCAACGTCTCGCTGAATGACTGGCGGTTCTGATTTTCCGCGACCAGCACCTGAAAACCGAGTTGCCTCAGCGTATCGCCCATGGTGCGGGCGTCTGCCACGGCCTTTTGAAGTTTCGGAATGTTGCGGTAGTCGTTGTTGCCGATTACCAGCGCGACGCGCTTGGCCGCAAACGCCTGCGTCGCCACGATCGTCAAAGACAGAACGATGACGACTCTGATCGCCGAATTGAGCATTGCGCTGATCATATCCCCGAATCCCCTGACATCATGCCCACACCTGAAGCCGCCATGTTGGCGGCATTCCGGCGGTCCCTGCCCAGTCCTCTGCCAATAGTCGCGGCAAGGTATCGACCGGTTCATCGGCCCGGACGCTTCCGAGCCAAAACATTAAGCTTTTCCGCGATGAATCAAGGGTCTTGCATTGACTTTGGCCGATTCGACCCTATGTTCCGGCCAACGCGGCCCATGATCGAAACGCGATCGTCTGGTTGTCCGCCTGTTTGCGTCAGTGAAATCCCCCAGCTTGTTAGCAGGCCGTTCCCGGGGTGAGCGCAACGGTTTTTTCCCGAGATCCCGAACGGCGATCCGGACACTGGAAGCTCAATGTCTTTTTCAAATCTTGGACTATCCGACAAGGTCCTCGCCGCAGTCGCCGCGACTGGCTACACCACCCCGACCCCCATTCAGGAACAAGCGATCCCTCACGTTCTCGCCCGGCGAGACGTGCTCGGCATCGCTCAGACCGGCACCGGCAAGACCGCCGCCTTCGTGCTGCCGATGCTGACGCTTCTCGAAAAAGGCCGCGCTCGCGCGCGCATGCCACGCACGCTCATTCTTGAACCGACGCGCGAACTCGCGGCGCAGGTCAAAGAGAATTTCGACAAGTATGGCGCAGGCCAGAAGCTCAATGTCGCGCTTCTGATCGGCGGCGTCTCGTTCGGCGATCAGGACTCCAAGCTCACACGCGGCGTCGATGTTCTCATCGCAACCCCCGGCCGCCTGCTCGACCACACCGAACGCGGCGGACTGCTTCTGACCGGCGTCGAATTGCTGGTGATCGACGAAGCCGACCGCATGCTGGACATGGGCTTCATTCCGGACATCGAACGCATCTGCAAGCTCGTTCCGTTTACACGCCAGACGCTGTTCTTCACGGCGACCATGCCTCCCGAAATCCGCCGCATCACCGAAGCCTTCTTGCACAATCCCCAGAAGGTCGAAGTCTCCCGCCCCGCCTCGACAGCAGTCACCGTATCGCAGTTGCAGGTTGGTTGCGGACGCGAAGCCCACGAAAAACGCGACATTCTCCGTCAGTTGATCCGTGGCGCCAAGGACCTCAAGAACGCGATTATCTTTTGTAATCGCAAGCGTGAAGTAGCATTGCTGCACAAATCGCTGCTTAAACACGGCTTCAGCGCCGTGGCGCTCCATGGCGATATGGAACAGCCCGCGCGCATGGCCGCACTCGACCAGTTCCGTAAAGGCGAGAGCGCGTTGCTGGTCGCCTCGGATGTTGCTGCCCGCGGCCTCGACATTCCCGAAGTCAGCCATGTCTTCAATTTCGACGTTCCGCACCATCCGGATGACTACGTTCACCGCGTCGGCCGCACCGGCCGCGCTGGACGTCTGGGAACCGCGATTTCCATCGTGTCGCCGGCCGACCAGAAATCGGTTGTCGCAATCGAGAAACTGATTGGCCAGCCGATCCCTGCCATGGAAGGCGCGCCTGTCGCCGATGTGACAAACCTAGACATCTCCGAGCGCCCATCGCGGTCGTCATCCCGGCGTGGTGGCGACAAGCGCCGAGGCGATCGCGCCCCCAAGGAGCGCCAAACCGCAGAGCGTCCGTCTCAAGAACGACAACCTCAAGAACGCCAACCTCAGGAACGCCATACTCAGGAACGGCACCCTGAAAAGTCTGGCGAGGAGCGCAAGCCGCGCCGGAACGAGCAGCGCGGCGGCCGCGGACGCAAGTCCGAGATCGACTCTAACAGCGTAGCCCCAATCCAAACGGCATCATCGCCGCCATCGATTGGACGTCTTCGTAGTGAGCCAGCCGCAAGCCGCGATGCAGGTGCAGATGCCGGCGATCACTCGCATTTACCGGCGTTTTTGCTACGCCCTATCCGCGCGCGCGTCTAACCACCAACCTGAGAATTTACCGCTCGTTCACGATCGTAAGCTAGCGTGTTTCCGTTGCTTTAGGGTTTGGGCGCTAGGGCCATTGATCGGGCTACGGGCGGGGATTTCAAAGTGGTTGGACTGCTCAACGAGCACGAACGCACCATGGCGTTCGCTGAGGTTGCCCTTGGCCAGATTCGTTGCCTGCGCCAGACGGCTGTGCCGCGCAATTATGAAATCTGGTATACATATGCCACCGGATTCAATCCCGGCCTCAACAAGATCATCAACGAAACGCTCGCCCACAGTGGAAAGCTGAGCGAATCCGATCTCGAACAAATCTACGAAACCTACCTGTCTCAGCTGCGCACCACCGGCCGGATCGACAAGGTCGGCGCAAAGGTGATCAGCGAGATTGATGATGTGATGACACTCATCAACGATGCGCTCGGTATGACCGTCAAGTACGATTCGAGTCTTGAAGGTGCGGCAAAGAATCTGGACGGCGCGGTTGACCGCGATCAGATCAAGAACGTCATTGACAATCTCGTCAAATCCACCCGCGAAATGCAAGAGACCAACAAAGCGCTCGAAACGCGCTTGATCGTTTCCAAACACGAAATCAGCAGCTTGCAGCAAAGCCTTGAAGCAATCCGCGCGGAAACCCTGACCGATCCGCTGACGTCGCTCGGTAACCGAAAGTTTTTCGACCGCGCACTCAGCGAAGCCGTGCAGCAGGCACATCTGGCCGGAGAACCTTTGTCGCTGCTGATGTTCGATATCGACCACTTCAAGTCGTTCAACGACAACTACGGCCATCAGACCGGCGATCAGGTTTTGCGGCTGGTAGCGATGTGCCTGAAGCAGACCATCAAGGGTCAGGATATAACCGCGCGCTACGGCGGCGAAGAGTTTGCCGTGGTATTGCCCAATACCGCCTTGCGCCAAGCGCTCACCGTTGCCGATCACATTCGCCGGGCGGTGATGGCGAAAGAACTGAAGAAGAAATCGACCGGAGAAATTCTCGGCCGCATCACAATCTCGGTCGGCGTCGCAATGCTGCAACCCGAAGACGATATGGATATGCTGATCGAGCGCGCCGACGCCTGCCTCTACGCTGCCAAGCGCAACGGCCGCAATCGCGCGATCTGCGAGGTCGACCCCGAGTACATGCCGAACAACCGCATTCATGTTGCCTGAGGCGCTTTAACCCGTCCGCTTATTTCTTCTTGTGAGATGTCTTTCGGACGGGCCGCTTCGCTGCGGCAGTTTTCGATTTAACGGTTTTTGCTTTCATTTTTTTGGTGACCCTGGACTTTGACGCGGACGGCGACGGTGCGCGCTTCGCTGCCTTCTTCGCTCGCGGCTTCTTTTTCACGGCCGCGCGGCGCGCGGCCCCCAGCGCAGCCCTCGCCCACTGCGCCAGTTCCTCGGGATCATCGTAAAGCCGGGTCGGCAATTGCCAGTACGAATTGACCGTCACGGTCTTGGTTCTGGTCTGGTACTGAAACGGCGCGCAGCCTTCGGCTTCGAAGCGCGGAATGTTTTCCGAGTCGGCACGCAGAAAAAGTCCGCCGCGCAGCGCCATCGCAAAATTCACGCCATCAGCGGACACGCCAAAACCGCTGAACATACGTTTGATGTCCACCGCGCCAAATTCAGAAAACAGATCAATCAGGAAATCGCGGTCCATCAGGGCATGGTCCCGAACAAGCCAGTCCCGACCTTGATCCGGGATGGAGACCGGTTTCCGGACCAGATCATGCCCAACCAAATCAACCGTGGCCGCGCGAAAAGTCAGTCCACGCTAGCGGGCTTGAGCTGCACCGACTCGCCACAACCGCAGGCGGAAATCTGGTTCGGATTGTTGAAAACGAACTGTGCCTGCATCTTGTCGGTTTTATAATCCATCTCGGTGCCGAGCAGAAACAGAACGGCCTTCGGATCGACCAGAACCTTTACGCCCTTGTCCTCGACGACCTCATCGGTCGCCTTGATGTCATGGGCGTATTCGACGGTGTAGGACTGGCCGGCGCAGCCGCCGTTCTTGAGACCGACGCGCAGTCCGACGATCTCGGAATCGGCCCTCTTGGTGAGCTCTTCAATCCGGGCAGCAGCAGCGTCCGTCAAACGCATCACCTGCGGGCGCGGACGAGGCTTCGGCTTTTCGGAATTAGTATTGGCCATTCCAGTCATATGGTCCGTCCTGTCGGCGATTCAACGCCCTGAGCCTAGCTCATTCAACCCGCGAATGTTTAACGCGATCACCACATATTGAGCACGAGACGGGCCTCATCGGTCATGCGATCCGGGGTCCACGCCGGTTCCCAGACGATGCTGACGTTGACGACGCCGATCCCGGGAACGCTCGCGACCGCGTTCTCCACCATGGTCGGAAGTTCGGCCGCCGCCGGGCAATTCGGCGTGGTCAACGTCATATCGACATCGACCGAGCGATCGTCCTTGATATCGACTTTGTAGATCAGGCCGAGTTCGTAGATATCCGCCGGAATTTCCGGATCGTACACCGTCTTCAGCGCGGCAACGATTTCACTGCCGAGCCGCTCGGTCTCTTCAGGCGGCAAGGCCGAGTTGGTGGTCACGCTATTCGGCACCGTCGCCGGTGCGCTTGCGTCTTTCAAAGTCTGGTCGGCTTCACTCATGAGAACATATCCTGCGCCTTGATTAGCGCCTGCACCAGATGGTCGACTTCGTCGCGGGTATTATACATGCCGAACGACGCCCGGCACGTCGCCGTGACCTGGAACCGCTCCAGAAGTGGCATCACGCAGTGCGTGCCAGCGCGAACCGCCACGCCCTGCCGGTCGATGATAGTCGCGATATCATGGGCATGGGCGCCCTTCATCTCGAACGAAATGACGCCAGCCTTGTGCTTCGCCGTGCCGATCAGCCGCAGCGAATTGATCTCGCGCAGCCGGTTCTGGGCGTATGTCAGGAGGTCGTGCTCGTGCGCCGCGATCCGCTCCTTGCCAATCGAATTGACGTAATCGATGGCAGCGCCGAGACCGGCAGCTTCCACAATTGGCGGCGTTCCGGCCTCGAATTTATGCGGCGGATCCCCATAAGTGACCACATCGCGCGACACTTCGCGGATCATCTCGCCGCCGCCGGTATAGGGGCGCATCGCGACGAGATGCTCGTGCTTGGCATAGAGCACGCCGATACCGGTCGGGCCGTAAAGCTTGTGGCCGGTGAACACATAGAAATCGCAATCGATATCCTGCACGTCCACGGCAAGGTGGACCGCTGCCTGACTGCCGTCGACCAGCACCGGAATGCCACGCGCATGCGCGAGCTTCACCACATCCTTCACGGGGACGATGGTGCCGAGTGCATTCGACATCTGGGTGATGGCGACGATCTTCGTTTTCGGCGTCAGGAGCTTCTCGAACTCATCGAGCAGGAAATTGCCTTCGTCATCGACCGGTGCCCACTTGATCACAGCGCCATGCCGCTCGCGCAGGAAATGCCACGGCACGATGTTGGAATGGTGCTCCATGATCGAGAGCACGATCTCGTCGCCGGCC
>JAKFUP010000063.1 GCA_021732625.1 Hyphomicrobiales bacterium | reverse complement strand
AACAAACTGATAAAGCGTTGTTTTCTGCCTCATTAATAATCTGGCATGGACCCTGCTTTTGGGGAAGTCTCGCCGCTGCGCCTCCTCAACGATGACGGGTGCAATCGAGCGTCATCCGGAAGCCGGCCAATTGCCGGTGGCCAGATGCGCAATGTGACTGCGGCGGCTAACGACGACATCTTCACGCGCATGCTTGCCGAGGCAATGTATGCCCAAGATGACGGACATTTCGCGTTCGCGCGGTAACAGGAAGCGCCGGGAGAGTTTGAGTGAAGAAAATTGAAGCGATCATCAAGCCGTTCAAGCTCGATGAGGTGAAGGAAGCGCTCCAGGAAGTCGGACTTCAGGGCATCACCGTGACGGAGGCAAAGGGTTTCGGCCGGCAGAAGGGACATGCCGAGCTTTATCGTGGCGCCGAATACATCGTGGACTTTCTGCCGAAGGTCAAAATCGAGATTGTGATATCCGATGATTTGGTTGAAAAAGCTATCGACGCCATCCGGCGCGCCGCGCAAACCGGACGCATTGGCGACGGCAAGATTTTCGTTTCCAATATCGAGGAGGCGATCCGCATCCGAACGGGAGAGTCCGGACTCGACGCCATCTGAACGCGACATCTTCTGACTGAGCTCTCGAAATCACCGACCGGCGGCGTTGGCCGTCACAATAACCAGACCAAATGACCAGACCAGACCGAAGCTAAAGGGGTATCCATGAAGAACGCTAAAGACGTCCTCAAATCGATCAAGGACAATGACGTCAAGTACGTCGATTTCCGTTTCACCGATCCACGCGGCAAGTGGCAGCACGTGACGTTCGACGTCACGATGATCGAAGAAGAAACATTTGCCGAAGGTATCATGTTCGACGGCTCATCGATCGCTGGCTGGAAGGCGATCAACGAGTCCGACATGTGCCTGATGCCGGACCCGGTGACCGCGACGATCGATCCGTTCTTTGCGGAAACCACGATGGTGCTGACCTGCGACGTACTCGAGCCGACCACCGGCGAGCCGTACAACCGCGATCCGCGCGGCATGGCCAAGAAAGCCGAGGCCATGGTCAAGTCGATGGGCGTCGGAGACACCGTGTTCGTCGGCCCCGAAGCCGAGTTCTTCGTATTTGACGACGTGCGCTTCTCCGCAAATCCCTACAACACCGGATTCAAGCTCGACTCGTCGGAACTGCCGACCAACTCAGACACCGAGTATGAGGGCGGCAACCTCGGTCACCGGATCGGCACCAAGAAGGGCTACTTTCCGGTTCCGCCGCAAGACTCCATTCAGGACATGCGCTCGGAAATGCTCGGCGCCATGGCCAAGATGGGCGTCAAGGTCGAGAAGCATCACCACGAAGTGGCGTCCGCCCAGCACGAACTCGGCATGAAGTTCGACACGCTGACGCTGATGGCCGACCAGATGCAGATCTACAAGTATTGCATCCATCAGGTCGCACACATTTATGGCAAGACCGCCACCTTCATGCCGAAGCCGGTCTACGGCGACAACGGGTCGGGCATGCACGTCCACCAGTCGATCTGGAAAGACAGCAAGCCGGTGTTCGCCGGCAACAAGTACGCCGATCTGTCGGAGACCTGCCTGCATTACATCGGCGGCATCATCAAGCATGCCAAGTCGATCAACGCTTTCACCAACCCGTCGACCAACTCCTACAAGCGTCTGGTCCCGGGCTATGAAGCACCGGTGCTGCTCGCCTACTCGGCGCGCAACCGCTCGGCTTCATGCCGCATCCCTTACACCACCAATCCAAAGGCCAAGCGCGTGGAAGTCCGCTTCCCCGATCCGATGGCCAATCCGTATCTCGCCTTTGCCGCCATGCTGATGGCCGGCCTCGACGGCATCAAGAACAAGATCGATCCAGGTCCGGCGATGGACAAGGATCTGTACGATTTGCCGAAGGAAGAGCTGAAGTCGATCCCCACCGTCTGCGGTTCGCTGCGCGAAGCGCTCGAGAACCTCGACAAGGATCGCGCGTACCTCAAGAACGGCGGCGTGTTCGATGACGACTTCATCGACAGCTACATCGAACTTAAGATGACTGAAGTCGCGCGGTTTGAAATGACCCCGCACCCGGTCGAGTTCGAAATGTATTATTCGCAGTAAGCATGATTCCGAAAAGCCGGAACCGGTTTTCGGACCAGACCATGCTCAAAAGATAAACTGCGTTGCGTTTGATTCTGAAAAGGCGCTCCTCGCGGAGCGCCTTTTTATGTGGAGCAACGCTTGAAACTCCGTCCGCATAACCATCATAAACACCTGTGATAATCCAGCCAAATGCGATTTCGCAATGCTATGTGCTTGCGCCGCGGGGACTTTTTGGCAATGACTCGATCTATCGCAGTCTCCCGGAAAGGTCTCAGCATGGACGCCGCGCCCGATACACGCACCATCAAGACAAACGAAATGGCATGGGCAGTCGCCAAGGGCGGCATCGGCGTCGTCACCTTTACTGCCGCGCTCGCGTTGGCATGGTATTCGGCAGCAACCCTGTTCCTGATTTTCTCGGGCGTATTGCTCGGCGTTTTTCTCAATGCCGTCGCCAATTTGCTTGGCAGGTTGATCGGTGGTCCCTACTCGTTTCGCCTCGCCGTCGTCTGCCTCGTCCTTGCCACGCTGTTTTCCGGCGTCTTGTTTCTCGGCGGCAGCACGATTGCGCAGCAAGCGACGGCGCTCAGCCGCACGATCCGCGCCCAGATCGTCAACGTAAAAGATTTTCTCGAACAGCGCGGCTTCGACACCAGCTTCCTCGATCTCAACAACGTCTCAAACCCGTCCACCGCCACGCCGGATACTCAGCATCCGCCAACAGCGCCAAAGCTGCCTGATGCCGGCGCGCTTGCGTCCAGCACTGGTGCCATCGTTAACCAGACGCTCAAACTGATCCTCGGCACCGTCGGCGCGGTCGGAAATTTCTTCATTGTGCTGTTTCTCGGACTGGCGTTTGCATCACAACCCACTGTCTATCGAAGTGGCCTGCTTGCTGTTGCGCCGGCTAAATTTCAGATGAAAACTGCCGAGATCGTGGACCGGATCGGAGAGACATTGCAGCGCTGGCTGGTTGCGCAGCTCATGGTCATGCTCGCGGTCTTTTTGGTGACCTGGATCGGTCTTGCGATCATCGGAATACCCGCATCGTTCATTCTCGGCATTCAGGCGGGGTTCCTCGCATTTATTCCGACCGTCGGCGCGCTGTTGGGTGGCCTCATCATCGTGCTGGCCAGTCTGGCATCGGGCTGGATCGCCGCCGCCAGTGCGGCTGGCCTGTTCCTTGGCGTGCACGCCCTCGAGAGCTACATCCTCACGCCAATCCTGCAACGGCATGCCATCGACATTCCGCCCGCGACGTTGTTCGCCATGCAGATTCTGCTTGGCGTGCTGTTCGGCATCTGGGGCCTGGCGCTGGCGCTGCCGCTGATGGCCATCGTGAAGGTGACGATCGCCGAATTGCGAACCAACGATGTTTCGCAAACGCCAGTGAATGCCTAGCAGGAGAAATGCGATGACCGATGGAATGGAAATCGGTAGCAACAACGTGGACGCATTGGACGATCTGCCGGAACATCTGCGGCCGTTCGACGCCTGCGAGGACAATCCAAGCAACCCAAGTGCGAACGATACCATCGGCGACATCATTGCCCGGCGCTTTGCGCGGCGCGACATTCTGAAAGGCGCTCTCGGTGTCACCGCCATCGCAGCGACCACCGGATTGCTGGCTTTGCAGGCTGCGGAAAAAGCCATAGCCGCAGAGTCTCCATCGCGTTTTCCGTTCAAGGAGCTTGAAGCCAAGGTCGAAGCGGTTCACCGCGTTGCCGAAGGTCATCAAGCCGACGTGCTCATCAGTTGGGGCGATGCGGTGTTTGCCGATGCGCCGCCATTCGATCCTCTAAATCAAACTGCAGCCGCCCAGCGCCGCCAGTTCGGTTACAACAACGATTTCCTCGGCTACTTCCCGATGCCCGGAGCCGCCGATCCGTCAGCGCATGGTCTGCTCTGCGTCAACCACGAATATACTAACGAAGAGCTGATGTTTCCTGGAGTAGGCAAACAGGACCTGAAGGACGTTGCCTTCGCGAGGATGACGCCGGAGTTGGCTGACATCGAGATGGCGGCGGTTGGCGGCTCGGTCATTGAGGTGCGCAAGGATGGCGCAGGCAAATGGCAAGTGGTCAAGGATTCCAAACTCGCCCGTCGTATCGACGCGACGACGCCGATGGAGATCGCAGGACCAGCAGCAGGGCATCCGCGCATGCAAACCAGCGCCGATCCTGCAGGACGCCGCGTGTTCGGCATGTTCAACAATTGCGCCGGCGGCCAGACGCCATGGGGCACCTGGCTGACCTGCGAGGAGAACATCAACTTCTATTTCTTCGGCAAGCTCGCAGACGACAACCCTGAAGCCCGCAATCACAGACGGTACGGCATCCCGTCAAATATCCAGAACTGGGGGCAATACTACGACCGCTTCGAGGTGACGAAAGAACCGCGGGAGGCCAATCGCTTCGGTTGGGTGGTCGAGATCGACCCGTTCGACCCGGCATCGACGCCGAAAAAGCGCACAGCGCTTGGGCGTCTGAAGCACGAAGGCGCCGCAGGCATCATCAACAAGGACGGCCACTATGTCGTTTACATGGGCGACGACCAACGTTTCGATTATGTCTATCGCTTCGTCACGCGCGATAAGGTCGACACGACCAATATCGCGGCTAACCGCGATATTCTCGACAATGGTACGCTTTCGGTCGCGCGTTATGACGCCAACGGCTCCATGATCTGGATGCCGCTGGTTCACGGCGAAGGCCCGCTCACCATGGCGAACGGCTTTGAGAGCCAAGCTGAAATCGTAATCGAAGCGCGACGTGCTGCGGATTTGCTCGGCGCGACCAAGATGGACCGGCCTGAGGATGTCGAAGCCAATCCGCTGACCAACAAGGTCTATGTGATGCTGACGTTCAACGAACGCCGCACCAAGGGCGGCACCGATCCGAAGACCGACGTCAATGCTGCTAATCCCCGCGCCGGCAACCGTTTCGGCCACATCATCGAAATGACGCCGCCCGACGGCGACCATGCCGCCGATAAATTCTCGTGGGAAATTTTGGTAAAGTGCGGCGACCCTGCGATTGCCGAAGTGGGCGCCACGTTCTCATCCGAGACCACCCGAAACGGCTGGTTCGGCATGCCCGACAATCTCGCGATCGATCATCAAGGCCGGCTCTGGGTCGCCACAGACGGCAACTCCTCTGGCAAAACCGGGCGCGCCGACGGCATCTGGGGCGTGGAGACCGAAGGCACGAGCCGCGGGACCTCGAAGCATTTGTTTCGCGTACCATCGGGTGCCGAGATGTGCGGTCCCTGCTTCACGCCTGACGACCAGACATTGTTCGTGTCGGTTCAACATCCGGGCGAAGCCGATGATGAAGACCCGAATGCTCTACCAGCGACCTTCGAGAATCCATCAACGCGCTGGCCGGATTTCAAGGACAACATGCCGCCACGGCCTTCGATCGTTGCGATCACTCGGACCGGTGGCGGCAAGATCGGAACTTAAGGCATGATCCGGGATCGAGACCGGTTTTCGGATCAAGCCGATGTCACGACCGTATTGGTGTGTTCGACCTCTGGCGGCATTGCGAAGTATTGCGAGACAAGGCCCCGCCACGTGGTGAAATTCTCCGAACCACGGAAATCAACGGTGTGATTCTCGAGCGTTTCCCATTTTACCACCAGCCGATAGCGCTGCGGCTTTTCGATCGAGCGATGAAGCTCGAAACCATGGAAACCTTTCGCGCCCCCGAACGCGGCGCGCGCCTTGCCGACGGCGGCTTCAAAATCCGCCTCGGTGCCAGGCTTGACCTCGATCTGGGCAATTTCAGTAATCATGAGCGTTCTATCCTTCGTTGTGCCGAAGGGCTGTAGCGCAAAACATCACTTTGAAAAAGCAGGATTGTGCTGAAAACAGCGGAGCGGCTGGTAGATCAGATCACAACCAGCCAGAAGCCGGCGAGCATCGCTGTGCATGCAATGAATACCAGCGTCGGTAGTTTGCTCGGCACTGTGTAACGGCCCTCGGCGCGGCGCGCCGCGATCAGGGCCTGTTCGTATTCGTCCGCTGTCGAGAACATGCAGGCAAAGCCGTTGCGCGCAAGTGCTGCCGCCCTGTCGAGCGACGTGGCATCAGCGCTTTGGCTATGCTCGCGAGTCAGTATCATCATTCCAGATTACAGCTCGAATGGTAAACGGTTAGTTAGTGGCCGCGCCGCTCAGGCCGCCTCGCTCTCCGCCAGCGCGACTTCCGGCGCAGCTGAACGGACAATCAACTCGCGCTGCGGCGCCGACTGGCTAGCAATCTTCACGCGGCCCTGCTCCAGCGACAGCGGCTCCTCGGTCGCCACATCCACGCGATTACGGCCGCCACGCTTGGCGCGGTAAAGCGCGGTATCCGCGGACGCCAGCAACACGTCGAGTTCGGTGCCCGGCGGCCCACCGGACACGCCGATGCTAACCGTAGTCTCTAGCGGCACATCGTCGATTGCAACGCCACAGGTCTCGAATGCTTCGCGTACGCGATCTGCCACTTGCACCGCTTCGTCCGCCGAACAGGGTAGCAAGGCCGCGAACTCCTCGCCGCCGATCCGTCCGACCAGATCGGTGATGCGCAACGAATTGGTCACCACGCAGGAAAACATTTTCAGAATTTCGTCGCCGGTTGGATGCCCGAACCGGTCATTGACCGACTTGAAGTGGTCGATGTCAAAAATCAAAACAGTAACCGGGCGTCCAGCTTTTTCCTCGCGCTCGATCATGCGCGCGGTCGCTTCCGAGAAACCACGACGATTGAAGAGGCCTGTGAGCGGATCGATCGAGGCTGCGGCCTTGTGCACGCTCAAGGCGCGATCGGATACCAGCATGAAAATGATGAAGGCGGTGCCCATCGAATAGAGCACCAGCTCAATCGCGAATACGGCGACCCAGGCACTCTTGCCGGTCAGTCCGAAGCCATATGGATTGAGCGCATCACCCGCAACGATCGGCAGCATCAGTACGATGCCATGCAGCACCGGCGCTGTGATCGCCGGCCAACGAGATTTCAACGACTTGCGCCGCTCGGTGGAAAGCTCATAGGCGGTCAATGCGGCATAGGCCGTGACGATCGCGGCACCCAGCATGACGCGCAGATTCATAAGCTCCGCCGGCAGCGCGAAATGCGCGGCTATCCAGCAACCGGCACCTGCGAAGAGGCCAACCCAGGCCGTTTTGCGGCCATGGAAGACGCGCGCCGCGTTCCAAACCATGCCGCATGCGATGAATCCGATTGAACTGACTGCCAGCAGCGCCAAGCCAACGAGGGCAACACCCAAAAACGACCAGACCCCGATGGCGAACGACGCTATCAGATAAGCAGCGCCCCACCAGCCAAGCGCCGGGATTTTCTCCTGCCGCCAGAAAAACAGCAGCATTGCACCGAGCATCGCAGCGACAAGCGTAGCGATGACGTAAAGTGTCGAGATATCGAGTGTCATGAAGCGATCACCAGCCAATTACCGGCTTGTCCTGCAACAGGAGATCCGGAGCCCGCATCGCTTTTACCGCTATCGTCTTCGCAATCCGTTCGTGACGGTTCGCAAGTTTTCATGAAAACTCGCGACAACTTTCAAGCAATTGTAAAGCAAAAGGGGCACCCGAAGGCGCCCCAATAAATCGCAAAGAAATTCTGTAAAATTTGAACGGAACGATTAGCGCTTCGAGAACTGGAAGCTACGCCGGGCCTTCGCCTTGCCGTACTTCTTGCGCTCGACGACACGCGAGTCGCGAGTCAGGAAGCCGCCCTTCTTGAGCACGCCGCGCAGATCCGGCTCGAAGTTGGTCAGCGCCTTAGAGATGCCATGACGCACAGCGCCCGCCTGCCCCGACAGACCACCGCCGGCGACGGTGCAGATGATGTCGTACTGATCGACGCGGCTCGATGCGACGAGCGGTTGCTGAATCAGCATCCGCAGCACGGGGCGTGCGAAATAGGTCGCGACTTCGCGGGCATTGACTGTGATCTTGCCGGCGCCCGGCTTGATCCAGACGCGCGCAACGGCGTCCTTGCGCTTGCCGGTAGCGTAAGCGCGGCCCTGCTTGTCGATTTTCTTGACGTACTTCGGAGCTTCCGGCTGTGCGGTCTTGAGCGCGCCGAGCTGATCGAGAGATTGCATGGTATCGGACATGGTCACGCCACCCTCGTGTTCTTGCGGTTCATTGCGGCGATATCAACCACTTCCGGCTGCTGCGCTTCGTGCGGATGTTCGGTGCCCGGGTAGACCCGCAGGTTACCGAACTGGCGACGGCCCAGCGGACCGCGCGGGATCATGCGCTCGACAGCCTTTTCCACAACGCGCTCCGGAAAGCGGCCTTCGAGGATCGACTTTGCAGTGCGCTCCTTGATGCCACCGATGAAACCGGTGTGGTTGTAGTAAACCTTGTTGTCACGCTTGCGCCCGGTGAGAACCACCTTGGCGGCATTGATGATGATGACGTTGTCACCGCAATCGACGTGAGGTGTGTAGGTCGGCAGGTGCTTGCCGCGCAGACGCATCGAGACCAGCGTGGCGAGCCGTCCGACCACCAGACCGGTGGCGTCGATCAGCACCCACTTCTTGTTGACCTCGGCGGGCTTCGCCGAAAACGTTTTCATGTGAGCTATCCGTTGAAAAACAGTCGGCCCGCCAATGCGGGCCGGATGGCGCGATTACTAAATGGGAGGCCATTGACAGTCAACAGCTTTCCGCAACCGACCATCTATATTATATCAACAGTATCAATATCTTAGAAATAAGGTATTTTGATACCTATGATATTATTACGCCGGTGGAATGGAGTACGTGAGCGTCACATGCGCGGCTGGCTCATCATCACCGTCGGACAACAGGGTCACCTCGCCCACCGCCAGCCGTTTTCCGAGCTTTAGCAGCCTGGCATCAGCAAGGACGTCGCGGCCCTCGGCGGCTTTCCGCAGGAAATTGATGTTGAGGTTGGTGGTCACGGCGAGCCCTACGGGCCCAATCACCGCAAGAACCGCGACGTACATCGCCACATCCGCCAGCGCCATCAAGGTTGGCCCGGAGATCGTGCGGCCGGGCCGCAACATTCGCGGATGGTAGATTTGGCGCAACCGGCACCCCATGCCGTCGGCGCGCTCAATGACGAGACCACCGACACCGTAAAACTCTGGAAACTCCCGATGCAGAAAACGATCGAGTTCTTCGGTGGTCATAACCACCTGAGTGGGTGCATTTTTCGACATGGATGGCTCGTGTTCCCCTTCGCGGCGCGTGCGCGATGACCTACATTACGACAATGACCGCGCAAAGCATCCGTCTGCAATCACAACCCTCGCCTGCCGCGCCGCCTCTGCTGCGGGAGGACCGCGGTGCAATTGCCATTCTGACGCTGAATCGCCCAGATGCGCGTAACAGCCTGTCCGAAGGTTTGATCGAGGCGCTCCAAGCCGAACTGAATACGATTGCGAACCAGACTGACATTCGTGCGGTTGTGATTGCCGCCAATGGATCCGCCTTCTCCGCAGGCCACGACTTGAAGGAACTGACCGCGCGGCGCAGTGACGCCGATCGCGGCCGAGCTTACTTCGCGAAAATCATGACGGTGTGCAGCACCATGATGCAGACCATCGTGAAGCTGCCGAAGCCTGTCATCGCTGCCGTTCAAGGCATCGCATCTGCCGCCGGGTGCCAGCTTGTGGCGACCTGCGATCTCGCCGTTGCATCGGACGCCGCACGTTTTGCAACACCGGGCGTCGATATCGGCCTGTTTTGTTCGACGCCAATGGTCGCGCTGAGCCGCAACGTCCCGCGCAAGCACGCGATGGGCATGCTGCTGACCGGCGAGCCGGTTGACGCGGAAACCGCTCGCGGCATGGGCCTCGTCAACAAGGTTGTGCCCGCTGGCACAGAGCTTGAAGCTGCGATCGCGTTTGCCGATATCGTCGCCAGCAAATCCACCTACACAGTGAAGATCGGCAAGGAAGCATTCTATCGCCAGGCCGAGATGTCGCTGGCGGACGCCTATCGCTACACCGCCGAGGTGATGACCGAGAACATGATGGCGCGCGACGCGGAGGAAGGCATCAACGCCTTTATTGAAAAACGCGATCCGCGCTGGGAGGACTGAGTATGATCCCGGAAGTATCATACTCAAAAAGAAAACCACTCAGGCCATGAACCACGACACTTATTCTGACATTTACGTCCGCGAGATTCTCAACGGCGTCAAGACCATCGCCATGGTCGGTGCGTCGCCGGTCAACGTGCGGCCAAGTTATTTTGCATTCAAATATCTCGCAGAACGCGGCTACGACATGATCCCGATCAACCCGGGCCAGGTCGGCAGGTCGCTGGCCGGGAAACCCTTCGTCGCGTCGCTGCGCGATATCGATCGTCTGATCGATATGGTCGATATTTTCCGCAACTCCGATGCCGCAGCAGCCGTGGTCGATGACGCGCTTGCGCTAAACCCTTTGCCAAAAGTGATCTGGATGCAGCTCGGTGTCCGCAACGACGCGGCCGCCGCTAAAGCCGAAGCTGCCGGGATCAAGGTCGTGATGAACCGCTGCCCGAAGATCGAATACGGCCGCCTTTCTTCGGAAATTTCCTGGATGGGCGTCAATTCGCGCACGTTGAGCGCCAAGCGTGCACCGATCCCGACGGGTTCGTTTCAACGCATGTCGCTCAATCGCGCCAGCATTTCAGGCGGCAGCACCGGAGCCGCCGACCGCGCGGCGCAGGACAAGCCGAAATAGGCTCAAGCCGGAACAGCCCCGCGAGCGACTATTCGACATCGCTACGCTGGATAGATTTTCATGCTGCAAGGCCGCATTGCCAGATAACGGCGTTGCCAATCGTTGCCATGGGCGATCCACCGCCTTGACGATAGGTATCTCACGCATCAGCATGCGCGCTCTCACGACCTCCAAGAAGGACGACGAATGACCGATCGCCAACCCGGATTTTCCACGCTCGCCATTCACGCCGGAGCACAGCCCGATCCGACCACGGGCGCGCGGGCGACGCCGATCTATCAGACGACGTCGTTCGTCTTCAACGACGCCGACCACGCCGCGTCGCTGTTCGGCCTTCAGGCCTTCGGCAACATCTATACGCGCATCGGCAACCCCACCAACGCCGTGCTGGAGGAACGTGTGGCCGCGCTGGAAGGCGGCACCGCGGCGCTGGCCGTTGCATCTGGCCATGCCGCGCAGGTCGTCGCGCTGCAGATGCTGCTGAAACCCGGCGACGAGTTCATCGCCGCGCGCAAGCTTTACGGGGGCTCGATCAATCAGTTCAGCCACGCCTTCAAGAGTTTCGGCTGGAACGTGGTGTGGGCGGACACCGACGACATTGCGAGCTTCGAGCGTGCAGTGACGCCGCATACCAAGGCGATCTTCATCGAATCGATCGCCAACCCGGGCGGAACGGTGACGGACATCGAAGCGATTGCCGCCGTCGCCCGCAAGGCGGGGGTGCCGCTGATCGTCGACAACACGCTGGCGTCGCCCTATCTGATCCGCCCGATCGATCACGGCGCAGATATCGTACTTCACTCGCTGACGAAATTCCTCGGCGGCCACGGCAACTCGATCGGCGGCATCATCGTCGACGCCGGCACCTTCGACTGGTCGAAAGACGGCAAGTATCCCATCCTGAGCGAACCGCGCCCGGAATATCACGGCATCCGGCTTCAGGAGACGTTCGGCAATTTCGCTTTCGCCATCGCCTGTCGCGTGCTGGCACTGCGCGATCTTGGTCCGGCACTGTCGCCTTTCAATGCCTTCATGATCCTGACCGGCATCGAGACCTTACCGCTGCGCATGCAGAAACACTGCGATAACGCCAAGGCCATCGCGGAATGGCTTGCCGTGCATCCGGCCGTGGCGGCCGTCAACTACGCAGGACTTGCAGGCGACAAATACAACAATCTCGCCCGCAAATACTGCCCGAAGGGCGCAGGTGCGGTGTTCACCATCAGCCTCAAGGGCGGTTACGATGCCGGCGTCAAGCTGGTGTCGAAGTTGCAATTGTTCTCGCATCTGGCCAATGTCGGCGACACTCGCTCGCTCGTCATTCATCCGGCTTCGACCACACATAGCCAGCTCGACGATGCGCAGAAGACAAAATCAGGCGCCGGGCCTGATGTGGTCCGCCTGTCCATCGGCATCGAGGACAAGGAAGACCTGATCGCCGATCTGGAGCAGGCGCTGGCCTAAGGCTGCGCGCTCTTACTCGTCATGACCGGACTTGATCCGGGCATCCATCTTGTTTCTTGTTGATGGAACACCCCGGGTCAAGCCCGGTGATGACATACTCCGGGCTACTCAGCAGCCCTCGCCTTCTGCGCGACCATCTCGCGCATCAAACGATCGTTGCGCAGAAAAATCGAATACGTCGCGAGCGCGGCGAGGACTATCAGAAACTGGATCGAGAGCGCCTCGGCATTCGGATGGAGTCCGATTGTCTGGATCCACGCCAAGTTCTTGATCTCGGTAAATGAAATCAGCGTCTGCTCCTGAAATTCCTGCAACGCATCGCCGATGAACTTGATGCCTATCAGGAAAAGGAATGCGGACGTGATCATGAACACCGGCCGCAATGGCAACCGCCGCGCCAACCCATTGATGACGTAGAACAGCGCTGCCAGCAGGACGAGGCCGACGACGACCCCAGCGAAGATCCCCGCGGTCCAGCCGTCTTTGGCGATGGCGGCAATGAACAAAACAGTTTCCGCACCCTCGCGAAACACCGCCAGAAAGGCCAGCACGGCAACCGCCCAAGCGGTGCCTTGACCCATGGCGCTGTCGGCCTTGGTTGCGAGATAAGCCTGCCAGCCGCGCGGATCCTGCTTCACCACGAGCCAGCCGCTGACATAAAGCATCAGTACCGCCGCGACGAGAATAACAACACCCTCGAGCGTGTCGTTATGATCGCCGGAATTGAACACGGCAAATATCCAGGCGGCGACAAGACTGGTGCCGACAGCAGCGAGAGCGCCGCCATAAAGCGCTTTCACCCGATGCTCCGCGCCCGACTTCACCAGATAACTCGCCAACGCTGCAATCACGAGCATGGCCTCGAGGCCTTCGCGAAGCAGAATAACCAGAGTTTGGACGAAGGCAGTAGACATGGACGAGTTCCACGGGTGGTCTGAGAAGCTTCTAGCTCATCGACCCAATAGATAAAGCGATCCTCCCTGCGCGGGTGCGCACAGTTCTGTGACTGCCGCTGGAATCATTCCAATCATGCACGCCGGCCGAGCACATTTGCAACAACTGGGGCGATGACAGCACTACGGGCGCTGAAACGATGCGCCTGATGCAGCGCCAGCGTCAGCAGCACGATCGCAACTCCCTGATGGGCAAGCGCAAGTGAGATCGGCACCAAATGCAGCAGCGTGAGAATGCCAAGTGCAGCTTGCACCATGACAGCACCCACGATCCAGACCGCGCCGTTAGCGATGCCGCCAGCTCGCGCGCGCATCGCATCGACCGCATGCGCAATCGCCAGCGCGAACAATGTGTAGGCCAACATGCGATGGGTGAACTGCACCGTCAGCACGTTATCGAAGAAATTCCGCCACCATGGCTGCTCGAAGAACAGCCGCGACGCATCCGGAATCAAAGCGCCGTCGATCAGCGGCCAGGTATTGAACGAGCGCCCTGCCCGCAGACCGGCGACCAGCGCGCCGAAATAGAGCTGCACGAACAGAACAGCCAGAAACACATGCGTCTGGATTTTCAGTCGCGGCTCGCCTTGCTCACGCGATCGCCCGCTCAAGTCGAAAAGCGTCCAGACGATCGCAGCGAAGATCACCAGTGCCAGCATCAGGTGAACCGCAAGACGATACTGCGAGACCTCGACGCGATGCGTCAGCCCCGATGCCACCATCCACCACCCGACCGCGCCTTGCAGCGTACCGAGCCCGAAGATCACCCACAGCCGCCGTCTCACACCTTGAGGCAACGATCCGCGCCAGAGAAACCACAGGAACGGCAGCAGATACACTGCGCCGATCACGCGTCCCAGCAGACGATGACTCCATTCCCACCAGAAGATGGTTTTGAATTCGTCGAGACTCATGCCGCGATTGATTTCGCGATACTGCGGGATCGTCTTGTAAGCCTCGAACGCGTCGGTCCAGGCCGTTTCGCTCAGCGGCGGCAGCGAACCTGTCACCGGCTTCCACTCGACAATCGACAATCCGGATTCCGTCAGCCGCGTCGCACCGCCGACCAGAACCATGGCCGCGATCAGTGCGGCGACAATGACCAGCCACCGGCGCACGGCGCGTAAATGCATGGAATCTGGATCAGCTACAGTCATCGCAACGGCATCTTGAACGGATGGATGCGGACCTTATAGTCCCGGCATTCCGCGACGCAAAGCCGCTTCAGGCAAGGATATGTCACATTCCCAAGACCATTCAGTTCCCATCACCTTCCTGTTCCGATAACACTCGCAATCACATGACCGTTCGCCGGCGAAAATTCATTGGTGCAATCCTGTTGCTGGCTCTCGTGACGGTGTGGTCGCTTGGGATCATGGCATTGTCGCAATCACCAGCGCTCGCGGGCTGGTTTGCGAGTGGCAGGACTGCACAGATCCTGTTTTACGCGATTGCCGGGATGGGGTGGGTCTTGCCCGCCATGCCGCTGATCCGCTGGATGCAGCGGCCGGACGCCCCGGCAGATTAATATGCCTTGAGGCCGGCGAGCATTGCGCGCAACACGCGCAGCGACGTGATTCGACCGTCCCACCCAATCCGCGGCAGCCTCAGCGGATCAGGAACATCACCGCGTGGAATTGTTCCCGAAATCAAAGTCACTGCGGTGGCAAAGCCCGCCTCGCCCGCGAGAAGAGTTTCGCGCGAGCCGCAAGTTCCCTCTTCGCCGAACGGATAAGCCAAATGCCGCGCCGATCGCCCCAATGCAGCTTCTGTAACGGCCCGGCCCATCCTCATTTCACGCGCAGCATCTGCGGAATTGAGACTGGCCAGCATCGATCCATGCACGGTAGCCGTACCGATAGTCGCCAGCGGATCGGCCGCCAATCGTGCGACATCGTCCCAGTTCATCGCGAAGTCACGCGATAACGCCTCGAGATCAACGCCGTATCTTTTGCAGAGATCGCCGATTGTCGCGCTCAAATCCGCCGGCGGCAACGCGCGCAGCCAGCCGCTGAGGTAGTCATAAAGTTCCGTCTTGTCGGTAATGCTCCCAACCGTGAAGCGGCGCTCGTCATGACCCATCATCAGACTGATGCGGCTATGGCGCGCGATCACCTGCTCCAGCGCCAGCCACCATGCCTCGCCGACCCCGTCGATAAATCCGGTTGGCAGATAGACGTTGAAAGGCACCGCATGACGAGCCAGCACCGGATAGCCGTGCACCATCAGGTCGTGTGAGCCTCCATCGAACGTCAGACAAACGAACCGCCTGGCCACCTTGGCGCCGGCACGGTCAACCGCCTCGCCAATCGGCACGATGTCATAGTTCCAGCGCCGGATCGCGCGAATGGCACAGTCGAGAAAGGCCGGCGTGATCTCATTTGACTTGAGCGGCTGAAACGGATCGGACTGACGCGGCCTGACGCGCGCAAGGCGCAGAATCGCACCGGCAGAGCCGGATTGGGCCTCGAAGGCGCGCGCATAGCCGCTGAGGCTTGCTATCGCCAGCCGCGTCCGCGTCAAGACTCTAGGTAACCGCGACACTTAATCCCCCAAGCGGCCCCCGCCACTGTCCCATTGTCATTACCTTTTGTTGACATATCTTTGCAAAGGTCGACCGAATCTACAAAATTTCTCGATCGGACAACGCGATGACAATGGCTGCTGCGATCGAAAGCCGGCCCGCAATGCAAGCCGCTTCCAATGCATCCCGACTCACTCGTGTGCAGGTCTTCCAAACCTTCGATGCAGCGCAGCCGGCATGGGACGTCCTTGAGTCAAGTCCGTGTAGCCTGCTCACGCCCTATCAGCGCTTCGCATTCCAATCGTCATGGCAGCGGCATGTGGGACAAACGCTCGGACTCGAGCCTTGCATCGTCGTCGGCTACGACGCGCATCACCAGCCGCTCTGTCTCTTCCCGCTTGGAGCGAAATCCGACGGCGGCTTTCGCTCGGCACGCTTCCTCGGCGGCAAGCACGTGACATTCAATATGGCGCTGTGGGACCGCGACTTCGCCGCCGGCGCTGCTGAGTCAGACCTCGATGCAATATTTGACGCCGTACGCAGCCAAAGCGCGGTCGATGTGCTGTCGCTTGCCCAGCAGCCGCAAACATGGCTTGGCGTGCGCAACCCGATGATGATGATGCCATGGCAGCCTGCGGTCAACGATTGCCCGCTTATGACGATCGTGCCGGATACATCGCCCGATACCCGCATCAGCAATTCGTTCCGCCGCCGCCTTAAAGGCAAGGAGCGCAAGCTGCAGGGCCTGCCCGGCTACCGCTACGTGCTGGCGCGCAATGAAGCCGACGTGAAGCGGTTGCTCGACGCTTTCTTCACCGTCAAGCCACAACGCATGGCGGCCCAGAAGCTGCCCAATGTCTTTGCCGAGCCGGGCATCGAAGATTTCATCCGCACCGCTTGCATGACGCCGGTTGCAGGCGGTGGCTACGCCATCGATATCCATGCGCTGGAATGCGACAGCGAGATGATTGCAATGTACGCCGGTGTTGCCGACGGACATCGCTTTTCGATGATGTTCAACACCTACACCATGTCGGAACATTCCAAATACAGCCCCGGCCAGATCCTGATGCGCGATATCATCGATTACTATGCATCGGAAAAGTATACATCGCTCGATCTCGGTATCGGATCGGATGACTACAAGATGCTGTTCTGCAAAGGCGACGAGCCGATTTTCGACAGCTTTATTCCGCTGAACGCCAAGGGCCGGATGGCCGCGCTGGCAATGTCGTCGCTCGCTAGCGCCAAGCGCTTCATCAAGCAGACTCCCGCGCTGATGAAAATGGCGGGCGCGATGCGCAACGCCATGCAGCGTTAAACGAAAGCCTTTAAGATCGAGCGTTACGCCGCCGCGCGCGGAGCATTGTCGTTCGACTCATGTGGCGGCTTGCTCAGCATGGTCACGCGGCCAAATCCGATCGCACGCAGTTGATCGCAGTAAGCGGCGCGAAACGGCGCGTCAGTTGCGCCCCCGGGAACAACGATTGCCCTAGCATCAGAAGTCAGCATTTGTGCCGGCATATCGCTGGCTATACCCGCGTCGATCAGAACATGATCGTAAACCTGCAAAAGCGCGTCGATCGCCATGCCGATCCGCGGCGACGCCATTCGGGAGCGATCGCCTGCCGTATGTCCAGAGCTGACGAGATGGAGACCGGACAGACGATCCTTGGTGATAATCTCACCGAACGAGGCCTCGCCGCCTGCCAGATCGGAAATGCCCGGAGCAGTTGGATCGGTCGATACCGCACTCAGTGTCTGCGACGATGGCGAGAGATCGACCAGCACGACCTTGGCGTTACGCGAAAGAAGCCGCGCCAGCGTCAGCGACGTCAGCGTGATGCTTTCATTCTGACCGGCCCCGAGCAGCGTGATTTTCCGTGCATCGCCCGCCTGACGTAGATCGCTGGCGAGTTGCTCGATTTCCGAAACGGTCGCAGCCAAACCTGGATGCGTGTCCCTTATACCTTCTAGCGGCATATCTTCCAGCGGCAGGGCGCGTGGCGCTGGTGCGGCAACGCGCGGCGCGGTCATGCGCAGCAATTCACCGGTGGCAAAGTAACCGCAGGTCGCCATTAACATCGCCAGCGTTGCGATCAGCACGATCGGTAGCTTTTTGGGATAGGCCGGATTGTTCGACACGATTGCGCGGGAGATGATACGGCCGTCGGCCGGCGCCGAATCGATATTCTCGCGTGCGTTGGCCTCGCGATATTTTGCCAGATACGATTCGAGCAAGTCGCGCTGCGCCTTGGCTTCACGCTCCAGCGCCCGCAGCTGCACATCCTGGCCATTGGTGGACGTCGCCTGCCGCTTCAACTGGTCGAGATTGGACGTCAGACCATCGACCCGGCCACCGGCGATTTTGGCATCGCTTTCGAACGAACGCGACAGTTTGCCCGCCTCTTCGCGAATTTGACGATCAAGGTCGCCGATCTGCGCCCGGATTTCCTTGATCCGTGGATGACCGCCGAGAAGCGTGGACGATTGCTCGGCGAGTTGCGCCCGCAATGTTACCCGCTGCTCGGAGAGCCGCCGCACCAGTTCGGAATTCAGAACTTCAGACGCCTCGATTGGCCGGCCACTCTGTAGCAGCTCGCGGATCAGCCGCGACTTCGATTCAGCATCAGATTTCAGCGCGCGCGCATTGTTGAGCTGCGTATTCAGTTCCCCCAGCTGCTGGTTTGACAGCGTGGTATTGTTGGTGCCGATGAACAGGCTCGATTTCGATCGGAATTCTTCGGCCTTTGCTTCCGCATCGCTAACCTTCTTGCGAAGGCTGTCGATCTCGCCGGAAAGCCATTGCGAGGCGGAGCGGGCCTGATTTTGCCGGGCTGCCTGCTGCAGAGTGAGGTATTCGTCTGCAATCGAATTGGCCACGCGGGCCGCCAGATCGGGATCGCGCGACTGAAATTCGACCACCATCACGCGCGACTTGTCGACTGCATAAGCTTGCAGGCGCTCGGAGTAAGAATCGAGCACCCGCTCCTCTGGCGTCATTTTGAGTGGATCGCGGACAAGACCGAGCAATGACAGCATCGACCTGACCGGCGAAATCCCACGCAGCACAGAATCGAACTCCGGCAGCTTGTCCAGATTATTTTTCTGGATCACCGCGCGCGCCACTTCGCGCGACAGCAGCAATTGAACCTGACTCGTCACCGCTTCGGCATCGAGCGAGGCGCGCTCCTCGTTCCGCTCACCGTTAGGGCGAAGGAAAACATTTTCCCGGCCGTCAATCAGAATGCGGGCTTCCGATTTGTAGCGCGGAGTAATCGAGTTGACGACGAAGATAGACAGGCACAATGCTGCGAGCGTTGGCCCGATGATCCAGAATTTCTTGCGAAACAGAACATGTCCGATCGCGCGCAAATCCAGATCGCCGCTCTCGAACACCGGCGCAACGCTAACAGGATCAGATTTCGGCTTGGGGGCCGCAATCGGTGGCGTGGTGGCAACCGTGGCTTCAGCGGACTTCTCAACCTTGCGGCGACGCCAGAACGCGAAACGCATCGGACACTCCCAACCAGACGCTCACTACCGGGTATCGAACTGGCCGCGAGTAAAACCGATTATGGTTGCCGGGCGGTTAATTTGCCGCGCCGCAGGGACCCTCGCGAGCAAGAGCCGAAGGCGCGTGGTTATGTTTTGTTAACCATAAATGCCCTTAATCCGATTCAACCTTTTGCAGGAATCGGTCATGCGGAACTTCCGCGCAATATTTGGTCTCGTTCTTGTTGCCGTTGCTGCGTCCGGCTGCATCCGCAGCTTTCCGCCTGCGCGCATAATCCAGAGCGCCGCCGTTGCTCCACTGCCCGGCCCTGTCATCCGCAACGACCTCGATAATTTGGCCTATAACCGATCTCCTGCGGGTCCGCCGCCGATCGCGCAGGTTGCTCCGCCTCCACCCGCTTATGCAGCCGCTGCGCCGGTCGCCGAAATTCCCGCGCCATCGCCCGTTGGCCGCCGCCGCGGCTTTCCCCCGCCTGTACTGGTAGCTGTGCCGCCTCCGCCCGGCGCGATCCCGGCCGCTTATGCGGCCCCTGTTGTTGCGATTGATGACCGCTATCGGCTCGATGCAGGCGACCGGTTGCGCGTGGTGGTGTTCGGTCAGGAAGGCCTCACTAATACATATGCAGTCGGCTCAACAGGCTCCATCACCATGCCCCTGATCGGAGGCGTTCCGGCGCGCGGTCTGACCCCTGCCGAACTCTCCAGCGCGATCGGTGCCAAGCTGCGCAACGGCTTCATCCGCGAGCCGTCAGTCGCCGTGGAAGTCGAGGCTTATCGCCCGTTTTTCATTCTCGGCGAGGTCGCGGCACCCGGCCAGTATCCTTACGTCCCCAACATGACCGTCGAGAGCGCAGTCGCCATCGCCGGTGGATATTCGCCCCGCGCGCTGCGCACCAGTGTCCGGATGACTCGCAGCAATGTGGCAGGCTCAGTCAACGCCGTGGTACCGCCGACGACACAGGTTAGCCCCGGCGACACCATCGTCGTCGGCGAACGCTGGTTTTAGCCGTGGCCGAGCTTCCCGATCGCCCGTTGCGCATCCTGCACGCAACGCGCGCTCCTGTCGGCGGGATATTCCGGCACATTATCGATGTCGCAAACGGTCAGGCCGAGCGCGGCCATGAGGTGGGCATTCTTGCCGATAGCATGACCGGCGGCGAGCGCGCCGACGCTACATTCGCGGAGATGCTTCCGCGTATGGCGCTCGGGATCCACCGCTTGCCGATCCATCGTAATCCGCATCCCAGCGATCTGCGCATGGGCGTCAACGTCATGCGTCTGGTACGCCGGCTGCAGCTCGATGTTCTCCACGGACACGGTGCCAAAGCGGGCGTCTTCATCCGCCTCAAGCCGAAGTCCAGCAAGAACATCCGCGTCTACACGCCTCATGGCGGCTCGCTGCACTATCCGCCCAACACACTGAAAGGCGCGATCTACAGCCGCCTCGAACGCGCTGTGATGAACCGCACAGATCTGTTCCTGTTTGAAAGCCAGTATGCGCGCGACACCTATCAGCGCATCGTCGGTACGCCGTCGGGCCTCGTGCGCTGTGTTTTCAATGGCGTCACCGCGCAGGAATTCGATCCCGTCACGCTGACGCCAGAAGCCACCGATATCGCCTATGTCGGAGAGTTTCGGCACATCAAGGGAGCCGATTTGCTGATCGATGCGATCGCGCGGCTGCGTGCTGACGGCCGTCCTGTCACACTCACGCTGGGTGGCGATGGAGAGGAAACGGCGGCGCTGAAGGCGCAGGTTGCCCGCCTCAATCTGGGCGACGCCGTCCGTTTTATCGGCCATGTGAAGGCCCGCCACGGCTTCTCACAGGGCCGTTTGCTGGTGGTTCCGTCCCGCGGGGATTCGATGCCGTATGTCGTCATTGAGGCGGCGGCGGCTGGCGTTCCGATGCTGGCCGCGCGCGTCGGCGGCATCCCGGAGATTTTCGGCTCTCATCATGACGGCTTGTTCCTCCCGAACGATGTCGGCGCGATGGCAGATGCCATCGAGGCAGCTCTCGAGGCTCCGGAAGCAGCACGCGAGCGCGCGAAGGAACTACGCGAGCGGGTGTTCCTGCACTTCTCCCAGAAAGCCATGGTCGACGGCGTGATCGCGGGCTACCGCGACACGTTTGCCAACCGTTAACCAAACCTTACCAGGGTAACTGATTGTTCCGATTTGTCCGCTAGACCGATAGTGGGGCAATAAGCCTGCGCGTTCAGTTGTCGATCGAGTCCGGCCTGCGTGCGGCACAGAGCGGAAAACGCGCGTGGAACAGCTCGACGGACGAACCATGATCAGCGCAGCCGCGACGGCGGCGATCGCCGATAGCCAGCCGAGAATCGAACGGCGGCGGCGATTGACGCCCGCAGCACTCGCGGTCGCCAGTCAAAAGGTCCGCAAGGCCTACTCACCCGTCATCATCACCGGCGGCGTCCGGCTTGCCGACTTCACGATGCTGAGCATCGTCGGCGTTGCGCTCTATTTCGGATATGTGACGCCGATCGACGGGTTCAGTTGGTCCTATGTCCTCGCCATTCTCGCCGTCGCAGCCACGGCCGTCATCAGCTTTCAGTCCGCCGACGTCTATTCCGTACAGGTATTTCGCGGCCAGCTTCGCCAGATGACGCGAATGATCTCGTCGTGGACGTTTGTTTTCCTGCTGTTCATCGGCGTATCGTTTTTTGCCAAGGTCGGCGGCAACGTATCACGGCTCTGGCTCTCCGCATTCTACATCATCGGCATGCTGACGCTGGTCTGCCAGCGCGTCGCCGTTCGCTCGATGATTCGCAATTGGGCGCGACAGGGCCGGCTCGACCGCCGTACCGTGATTGTCGGCGCCGACATTAGCGGCGAGCAATTGATCTCGGCGCTTCGCGAACAAGACGATTCCGATATCGATATTCTCGGCGTGTTCGACGACCGCAACGACGATCGCGCACTCGACACCGTGGCCGGCAGCCAGAAACTCGGCAAGGTCGACGACATCATCGAATTCGCCCGCCGCACACGCATCGACCTTGTTCTATTCGCACTGCCGATCTCGGCTGAGACCCGCATCCTCGAAATGCTGAAAAAGCTCTGGGTTTTGCCGGTCGATATCCGCCTCTCGGCACATACCAACAAGCTGCGCTTTCGTCCGCGTTCCTATTCGTATCTCGGCGAAGTGCCGACCCTCGACGTGTTCGAGCAGCCAATCACCGATTGGGATCTGGTCACTAAATGGATGTTTGACCGCATTTTTGGAACCATCATCCTGATCCTGCTCGCACCGGTGATGGCGCTGGTGGCGCTCGCGGTGAAGCTCGACAGCCCCGGGCCGATACTGTTCCGGCAGAAACGCTTCGGTTTCAATAACGAGCGCATCGACGTCTTCAAGTTTCGCTCGCTCTACCACGACCAGGCCGATCCGCACGCCGCCAAGGTTGTGACCAAGAACGACTCCCGCGTCACCCGGGTCGGCCGCTTCATCCGCAAAACCAGTCTCGACGAACTGCCGCAGCTTTTCAATGTGGTCTTCAAAGGCAATCTGTCGCTGGTGGGGCCACGACCGCATGCGGTGCAGGGCAAACTTCAGAGCCAGCTATTTGACGAAGCCGTCGACGGATACTTCGCACGTCATCGCGTCAAGCCGGGCATCACCGGATGGGCGCAGATCAACGGCTGGCGCGGCGAGATCGATACCGAGGAGAAGATCAAGCGCCGCGTCGAGTTCGACCTTTACTACATCGAAAACTGGTCAGTGCTGTTCGATCTCTACATCGTACTCAAAACGCCGATCGCCCTGCTGAAGACCGATAACGCCTACTAGAGCCTGATTCCGGCCGGTGAGTGTTGCGGTTAGAAAGTTTCTGCTGAATCACGACGTACTCCAAGACGTGCCCAAGCCCTGCCCATTGAGTGAAGTTGCGTAGAGTTGAGTAGCGTACAGTGAGCGTATCAATGAGTCATCCGGCCGCGATTGCAGCCAACCCGGTCTCGATGCCGGGTGTTGCAGCACTTCAGCGTACGCTGCTGTGGTCGATCGGTGCAGGTGGCGCCATCGTCTTTATCGAGCCCAGCCCGTTCGAACTCGCCACCCTCTCGGCGATGATCGTGTTCTTTGCCACCGGACTGCGGATGCGGTTGTCTTTCGTGCCGCTGGTGATTCTGTTGCTCCTGATCAACCTCGGATACACGGTCTGCTCCGCTTACCTGCTCGACAAATCCGAGATCGTGAACTGGATCCTGACGTCGTGGTATCTCGCCGTCACGGTCGTGTTCTTTGCGATGGTGTTTTCGGAAGACACTCTGAACCGGCTGGATTTGCTGCGGCGGGGGCTGATCTTCGGCGCCGTGATTGCTGCACTTGCGGGTATCGCCGGATATTTCAGGCTGGTACCCGGCGGGTATGATCTGCTGACGCTCTACACGCGCGCCCGTGGCACATTTAAAGACCCCAACGTGCTCGGTGCGTTTCTGGTCCTGCCCGCCCTCTTTGTCCTCCAAACACTCGTGACCGCCAAGCTCGGCAAGGCCTTCCGCAGTGCCATTGTCCTCGGCATCCTTATTCTTGCGCTGTTGCTGTCATTCTCGCGCGCAGCCTGGGGACAGTTCGCCGGCACCGCCACCTTCATGTTGGGGATGATGTTCCTGACATCCCGCTCCCACAAACAGCGCGGGCGGATTGTCGTTATGACTATCGTCGCCGTCGCAGTGCTGGCCATGGGGGTCGCGATACTGTTGTCACTGGACTCGGTTGCCAACTTGTTCAAGGAACGCGCAAGCTTCAACCAGGGTTATGACGGCGGCCGCTTTGGCCGCTTCGGACGACATTTGCTTGGAGCCGAAATGGCGCTCGATTTGCCATGGGGTATCGGCCCGCTCCAGTTCACCAAGTACTTTCCCGAAGACACGCACAACTCATATTTGAACGCGTTCATGTCCGGTGGATGGATCGCTGGCATTTGCTATCCGGCGCTGACGATCACCACGACGGTTCTTGGATTCAAGTACATGTTCAGGCCGGTGCCATGGCAGCAAATCTATCTCGCGATATTCGCAGCCTATCTTGGTACGGTAGGTGAAAGCTTCATTATCGACACCGACCACTGGCGCCACTTCTGGCTGATCACCGGCGCGATGTGGGGTATGTTCGCCGCAGCTGCGGCTTACCCACGGACGCAGGGCGGGATGTTGCGAGACCCAGCGCGCGCCAGTCCGACCGGAGCCTGAACGCTCAGGCGGACAGTGGTTTGACCTCGATCCGTTTGAAAAACGTCAACAGGGCCTCGACCACCCGCTCCGGCTGCTCCTGCTGAACCCAGTGACCGGCGCGATCGATCAAAAACGTCCCGCGATAATCGGTGCAAGCCTTGGTCTGCATCGCCTCGAGCGCGCCCGGACGCTGCTGGACGCCCCAGTCGCTTGAACCAGCGATGAAACACGACGGCACATCGATGGTTCGCCCGGAGAACATATGCAGCTCAAGCGCGAACGACGGATCGGTGCCGCAGCGATACCATTGTAGTCCGCCCTGAAATCCGGTGCGCCGGTATTCGCCAGCGTAAAACGCAAGCTCAGGGTCGGTCAGCCACTGGCATGCGGCGATCTGCTCGCGCGACGGCATTGCCTCCGCCGCGGTCTCGGCCATATTTTTATGGAGGCCCATCACATAATAGGCCGGCAGCTTGGCGAGTTCGCCTGCGGACCACGACTCAAGCCGGTAAGGCTTGTTGTCCGCCCAGTCCGCGCTCTTGACGTGATAGTAGGCGCGCAGGAAATCGTGAATTCCCTGCGGACACCCGTGCATGTCGGCATCGGCCTCGCGTGTCGAATAATACCATTGATAATGCTTGCGCGGCCGCGGCAGCGCCGCCAGCTCCTTATGAACGACGCGATCCTTAGCAATCGCTTCGGCGTGCGCCACATCGCCCGCGAAGCCGAGCGGCAATTGCGGCGGACCTGCGAACGGCGCGCTCATCAGCGCCACCGAGCGAAACACGTCGGGCCGCACCAGCGCGCACCAAGCGGCGACGGGCGATCCGAAATCGTGGCCCACCAGATCGACCGTGCGATAGCCAAGCGCGGTCACAAGTCCGAGCGCATCGCGTACCAGATTGAGCAGGCGGAACGGGCGCAGATCGGCGGCGTATTTCGCGTCCGCGCCGGTGGTGCGGCCATAGCCGCGCTGATCGGGTACAACGACATGATAACCGGCGGCGGCGAGCGGCAGCATCACCTTGCGCCAGCTGTAAGCCAGTTCAGGAAAGCCATGGAGCAGCAGCAGACATGGACGGCCCTGTTCCTCATATCCGGCTTCGAGGATATGCATCGACAGGCCGTTGATGCCCTCGACGATCCGCGAGCGGATGCCCGCGGGAAGCAGCGCAGCTTCTATCGGATCTGAAGACATCATCGAATCGGCTGGCAACTTTACTTGCGCGCGTAGGACACGCCCATGCCGGCGCGCACGTCGCTCTGGATGCCGTAGGGCGGGATCGGATAACGCAGGCCGTTTTTCGACAACGCCTTCATACCGGCGATGCCTTTGGCCAGATCGGCTGGCTTTAACGCCATCAGCATCTCCTCGTCAGGCACGCCACCGTAGCGACGTTCGGCGTAGCACGGCAGCGACAGGCTCGGCTCGCCGGTCGCAAGCGCGCGGCCCCAGGAATCCGCGCATGCGGTCTCGCCAACGACGCCCCATTCGAATTTCTTGTAACCACTCCACTGCAGTCCGTTAATCAGAATGATCATCTGTCCCGGCGTCGCGTAAACGAGACAGATGTCCGGCGGATTGAGTCGCCCGCTTGCCAGCGGACTAACCGCAAGCGCCTCATAGCGGCCATGCGGCACCACACACAGCGCCTCCTGCCGCGCGCGCGCATCCTCCGCGCTCGCATGCCACACGCCGACGTAATTCTCGCCTGCAAGCCACTTGTCGTCCTGCGGCGCGAGGCCAATCACCGCGCGGCACTGCGCCCCCACCAGATCCGCGCCCGTGATGCCGACGGTCCAGCCCAGCCGAGAGGCCATGCTGACGATCTGATCGGTGGTGTGGACCGCGCTCGGCCGGCGTATTTTAGGAATCGCTTCCATCTCGGCGGCGGTCGCGAACATCTTCATGCCGATCACGGTGGTCTTGATGCGAAGCAGATCGTTCAGGTCGGCAACCATCTTCGGCATATCGAATTGATTTTGCTCGGTCGCTTGCATGGTTTCTGTCATGGTGCGTTCCATCGCTCCCTCTTGGGCCAATTGCGGCCGCTTGTTTGGAAACACCCTAACGCTCAATGCAGCACTCCGCGAGCGGCGGCGCGACATGTTCGATCTATTGGGAACAGACCTATTTGGGATAAGGGGAAAAAATGGTCGGAGCGGCGGGATTCGAACCCACGACCCCTAGTCCCCCAGACTAGTGCGCTAACCGGGCTGCGCTACGCTCCGACTGCCAAAAGGCTTTGTTTCATTAGGGAAAAGCAGTTCGTGATGCAAGGCGCGAAGCAAGAAGAAAAGAACATAATGGATACCAGGTGGCTCGGATTGCCCGAAAGTCCCGGATTGGGTTCGCGTTGTGTTCCACCCTACGACCACGTTGCGATAGATGAGCGCGTGGGACAGATCCTGGATTCTTTTCAGATGCGAAAGTGCTGAAGATAATCGGCGACGTGCCGAACGATTTATCGGAGTTGTAAATGGTTACGCGAGAACAACGCCTGTCTCAATTTTCGCAAGACGTACCGCCAAAAAACGTCGCGGTAGAAGTTTTATGCGAAGATCATAACGGCACGTACCTGCTTCCGTTTCTTTGCATCTTCGGCGAAAACGGTTGGATCAACTCAGTTGAGGGGCGTGTTATAGAGCGTGATGTATTGGGTTGGCGGTTGCGAGCAGGAATTTAAAGTGTCCGCGATCACTTTCCACAAGGCGCCAGAAAAGCGGATTCGGTTGAACCTTACAATTTACGTTCAACACTAACGTTTATGTACGCCGCTATTCGATCATTCTTAATGGTAATCATTGCAACGCTCGTTTGCGGAGCTGTTGGTTTTTTGTGCGGCGATGTATTTGGCTACTCTATAGTCCGGTTAAGCGGTCGCGATCCTGCTGAACTCAAGGACATGCTGATCTGGTGTTTCATTAGCATGCCGCTGTTCTGCGGATCGGCCGGACTATGGCTGGCCACTTGCTTTCAAACCAAGCGCAGTTGGATAAGGCGACTGACGGCATCTATTTTCGGAGTGGTAACCGTTTGTTCGTTAGGACTGGTGATAGGCGCTTATCTTGAGGCACCACGCTACGGGCCATAATTGCTGCCGGAAAATGCGACCTGGGTATAAATGCCGACTGGCCAAAAGCTGTCGAATTTTACAGGATGTTGCCAGTCCGCGCTTTGCATTCTCGGGCCGCCAAAACTAGGGCGATCCGGGCCTCCTCAAGGCATCATCCAGCATCGTTCGGCAGGACAGCAGTTCGCGCAGAGCATCTTGCAGCCTGCCTCGTTCCGCGGCCCCCATTTTGCCTGTAGCCGAACGCAAGGTATCTGGCTCGACCAGCAGGACCGGCGGAATCTTCGCGCCAGTGACGGACGGCGCGCGGACGGCAGGCGCAGGCGCCTCCATCCCGATCTCCTCGTCGTCCTCACCAGCCGTCTCGATCTCGGTTTCCAGATCGCTTTCACGACCGGCATCGCGATCCGCAACGCCGGCGGCAGGAATGGCCCCTCCGCTCGCGATGCCTTGCACCGAGCGAATGCCTTGTTCCTTGAGGATCCGCTGTACGCCGCGGATAGTGTAGCCCTCGCCGTACAGCAGATGGCGGATGCCGCGCAGCAGATCGACATCGTCGGGGCGATAGTAACGCCGCCCGCCCGAGCGCTTCATCGGCTTGATCTGGGTGAAGCGCGTTTCCCAGAACCGAAGCACGTGCTGCGGGATGTCGAGATCGTCTGCGACCTCGCTGATGGTGCGGAATGCGTCGGGTGCTTTGTCCAAGCAACGCTCCTATCGGTCCGGTTCGCGCGGCATGCGCAGGCAAGACCACGGCGGCAGAGCCAAGCTCCGCCAGAATCAGATCGATATCTTACTTGAAATTGTCAGAAACAGGGGGCGGCGCGTATTACTCAGCAGCGCCGTTCTTGTTGATGCGCTGCTTGAGGATGGCGGATGGTTTGAACACCATCACCCGGCGCGGCGAGATCGGCACCTCGGTGCCAGTTTTCGGATTACGCCCGATTCGCTGGCCTTTCTTGCGCACCATGAACGATCCGAACGAGGACAGTTTCACGGTCTCGCCACGCTCGAGGCAGTCCGTGATCTCCTTCAGGACCAGCTCGACGAACGCAGACGACTCCGTCCGCGACAGCCCCACCTTCTGGTAGACCGCCTCGCACAGATCAACGCGTGTAACTGTTTTTCCGAGATTCTCGCTCATCGCCCTGCCCCGCTCACGGCGAAAAATTCGCTACTGAAATTAAGAGCTTCGGACGAACGGGTCAACAGCGTCATGCATGCAATAGCATGAAGACGAAGGACGAATTTTAGTTCAATTGTTGCATGCCACACCGCGAAATGCTCACCATCGCACCAGCGCCGACCCCCAGGTGAAGCCGCCGCCCATCGCTTCAAGCATCACGAGGTCATTGGGCTTGATTCGTTTGTCGGCAACCGCGACCGATAGCGCCAGCGGGATCGACGCCGCCGACGTGTTCCCGTGACTATCGACAGTCAGCACGACTTTCTGCGGAGCGATATGCAGTTTCTGCGCCGAGGCGTCGATAATGCGCTTGTTGGCCTGATGCGGAACCAGCCAGTCGATGTCATTTGGGCCTGTATTTGTGGCCTTAAATGCATCTTCAATGACATCGGTGATCATGCCGACGGCATGCTTGAAGACCTCGCGGCCTTCCATTCGCAAATGGCCAACGCTCTGGGTCGAGGAGGGTCCGCCATCGACATAGAGCTTCATCTTGTGACGGCCGTCGGAACGCAGGTGCGTGGTGAGAACGCCGCGATCGGACGTGTTCCCCTGCTGCGGCTGTGCGTCCAGGACGAGCGCCCCGGCACCGTCGCCGAACAGCACGCATGTACCGCGATCGTTCCAGTCGAGAATGCGCGAAAATGTCTCGGCTCCGATCACCAGCGCACGCTTGAAGGCGCCTGTGCGTAAAAAATTGTCAGCGGTGGCCAGTGCGAAGATGAATCCGGAGCACACTGCTTGCAGATCGAATGCCGCTCCGTGATTGATGCCGAGACCGTTCTGTACGGACACGGCCGTCGCAGGAAACGTATTGTCGGGCGTTGAGGTCGCAAGCACGATCAGGTCGATCGACTGAGCATCGACTCCGGCGTTGGCAAGCGCAGCCTTCGCCGCCTTGATGGCGAGATGTGAGGTGAACTCGCCGGGCGCCGCAATATGGCGCTGGCGAATCCCGGTTCGCTGCACGATCCACTCGTCGGAGGTATCGATGCGGCTTGCCAGTTCGGCATTGGTCAGGATGTGTTCCGGCAGATAAGACCCGCAGCCCAGAACAACAGAACGAATGGTCGTCAAGACAGAACTCCCTGCGCAGCAGGCGTAAGCGCGCCGCTGTCACGATTGAGCGTTTGATTGATTTTGTTCAGGAGATCGTAGCGAACCATCTCGTAGCCGACATCAACGGCATAGGCAAAGCCCTCGGCATCGGTTCCGCCATGGCTTTTCACCACAACACCGTTGAGACCGAGAAACACACCGCCGTTCAACTTACGGGGGTCCATCTTGTCCCGAAGGGCTTTGAATGCGCCACGCGCAAACAAATAGCCGATCCGCGAACTCCAGGTTCGAGACATCGCACTGCGCAGATACTCGCCGATCTGGCGCGCCGTTCCCTCTGCCGTTTTCAGAGCGATGTTGCCACTGAAGCCTTCGGTGACGATCACGTCGGCCGAACCCTTGCCGATACCGTCGCCTTCAATGAAGCCGATGAATTCCAGTTGCGGCAAATTCAGCGCGCGCAGCATGTCGGCCGCCGCACGGACTTCTTCCACACCCTTTACTTCTTCAACACCGATATTGAGCAGACTAACCGTCGGCCGCTCGATATCGAACAACACCCGCGCCATGGCACTGCCCATCACAGCCAGCGCGGTCAGGTGCTGGGCATCACCCCCGATTGTCGCACCAAGATCGAGCACGACGGATTCGCCACGCATCGTCGGCCAAACCGCCGCGATCGCAGGCTTGTCGATGCCCGGCAGCGTTCGCAGGTTGAATCGCGCCATCGCCATCAACGCACCGGTGTTGCCGGCGGACACAGCGACGTCCGCTTCACCCTTCTTCACAGCATCGATTGCAAGCCACATCGATGAGGTCTTGCGTCCGCGACGCAGTGCCTGGCTCGGCTTGTCATCCATCGCAATCGCGACGTCGGTATGGATCACGCGCGAAGCCGCTTTGAGCGCGGGCAGCCTGGCAAGCTGTGCCTCGATCTGCTTGCTGTCGCCGTATAACAAAAACTCGGTATCCGGATGCCGTCCGAGCGAGATCGCCGCTCCAGGCACCACGACCGATACGCCGATGTCGCCGCCCATGGCGTCAAGCGCAATTCGAACCTTTTGCGGCATGATTTTCCGGAAACCTGACCAGCGAGCGTCCTTCGGTGAAGTCCGCAAACGAACAATATCGCCGCCCTTGCGGTCAGCAACGACAAGGACTCTCGCCCTTTAATCGGGCCGGACAATACCC
>JAKFUP010000230.1 GCA_021732625.1 Hyphomicrobiales bacterium | reverse complement strand
CTTCTTGAGCGCGTCTTCGATAGCTGGAAGCGCCGCGGCATCCCGGGTCTTGAAAGCAGACTGCGCAGCGAGGGTACGCTTCGCGGGATCGGGAGACAGCAATGTGAGAGTGCCAAGCGCTGCTTCTACCGTCCGGCGCAGGCGATTGTTGAGACGAACCGGGACGGCTGTCGCCGGGACGGAAGCGATCGGCGCTCCCGTCAAGGCGTTCAGAAATTTTCCGGCGCTCTGCCTGATAAAAACCGTCTTGCTCGCAGCATCCGCAAGCAATCGACCTTCCTGGAGCGCTGTGATGATAGGTAGCGCCTGTGCGTTGCCCCCACCGGCGAGAGTGCCAACGGCGGCCTCCGTATCGGAGAATGAATCGTTGGCGAGTTGACTGACGGCATCCTCGAAAGGCCCAGCCATCGACGGCATAACCACACCGACCGTCAGGACAATTGCGAGCAGCGCTGCACGCAAGCAATCAAAGAACGAAATCGGCACTGGCTTCCCCGGCGGATTGAGAAGGCGGCGGAATGCGCCGCCTTCCGATTGTCGATAATCATCAATCCCAGGTTGTCAGGAACCCTGACCGCCACACTTGTTCGTCTTGGTGTTGTAGTTGCCGCACTTCAGCTTGACCCAATCGGCTACCAGATCCTTGGAACCATCAAGCTCCTTCGACCATGCGTCGCCGGCTACCAGACCAGGGGTCTTCCACACTACGTCGAACTGCCCGTCGGCTTTGATTTCTCCGATGAACACAGGCTTGGTAATGTGGTGGTTTGGCAGCATCTCCGAGACACCGCCAGTGAGGTTCGGAGCCTTGATGCCAGGAAGGGCGTCAATCACCTTGTCCGGCTCGATCGATTTCGCAGCCTCGACAGCCTTCACCCACATCGCGAAACCGACGACATGCGCCTCCATCGGATCGTTGGTTACACGCTTCGGATTCTTGGTGAATTCCTGCCACTTCTTGATGAACTCGGCATTTGCCGGATCCTTGATTGACTGGAAGTAATTCCACGCGGCCAGATGGCCGAGCAAAGGCTTGGTATCGATACCAGCAAGTTCTTCTTCACCCACCGAGAACGCAACGACCGGAATGTCAGTCGCCTTGACGCCCTGGTTACCGAGTTCCTTGTAGAAAGGAACGTTGGCGTCGCCATTAATGGTGGAAACCACCGCAGTTTTCTTGCCGGCAGAGCCGAACTTTTTGATATCGGCCACGATCGTCTGCCAATCGGAATGTCCGAACGGCGTGTAGTTGATCAAGATGTCTTCCTGCTTGACGCCCTTCGACTTCAAATAGGCTTCGAGAATCTTGTTGGTGGTGCGCGGATAAACGTAGTCGGTGCCCGCCAACACCCAGCGCTGCACCTTTTCTTCCTTAGCGAGATAATCGACAGCAGGGATCGCCTGCTGGTTCGGAGCTGCGCCCGTGTAGAATACGTTGCGCTCGCTCTCTTCGCCCTCGTATTGCACCGGGTAGAACAGAATCGAGTTCAATTCCTTGAACACTGGCAGAACCGACTTTCGGGACACCGACGTCCAGCAACCGAATACGACGGAGACCTTCTCCTTGGTGATGAGCTCGCGCGCCTTCTCGGCGAACAGCGGCCAGTTCGACGCCGGATCGACGACCACGGCTTCGAGCTTCTTTCCGAGAACGCCACCCTTCTTGTTCTGCTCATCGATGAGGAACAGCATGGTGTCCTTCAGCGTGGTTTCGCTGATGGCCATGGTACCCGAGAGCGAATGCAGGATGCCGACCTTGATAGTGTCTTGCGCGCTAGCTGTGGCAACGGTGCCCAGTCCAAGCACCAGTCCTCCGGTCACGGCCGCCAACGCTCGGCGGCGAATGAGCGGGGCCTTAATTGCGTTAGCCAAATAAGTAAGCATGAAAAGGAATCTCCCTGACGCGGACTTTGAGCCCAGTGATTCAGCCATACGGCGACCAGCCGCGTTAACGGAATCGCAAGAACCATGCCAAGGAAGTGAGCGGACTTAAGTACATGTTGCCGCAGGTATTTCGATGTTCTCTGGAACCATGTTCAAATTTATCTGGATTAATACTTAGGCGGAAAAGCCATGATAGCGCGATTTTACCAGCATAAAATTTAGGCTGAGAATAATACTGCATTATTAATATGCAAAATTTCAATATCGTATTGGCTTTGTATACAATACAGTGGCCTAAGGGCCGACGCCCATCTTCACCAAACGCCTAGTCAAGTATCTTTCACCTTGAAACAGCCGCGTTCATGTTCCATATCATCGATACGACCTTGAGAATCATCAGGTCTCTGCAAGCAGCGTGTTCGAGCCCGACGATGGGCCCAAGGCTTGCCCCCAATCTCGCTAACAAGCCGACACCTCAAACGCGCGGGTGTCCAACCCCGCTCGTACCTGACATCCCGTCAGGCGCGCGCTGCTTTTGATGGAAAGATACTCTTTTGACCTCCTTTCAGGATTTCGGCCTTGCCGATCCAATCTCTCGTGCGCTCAAGGACGAAAACTACCTCACGCCCACGCCCATTCAGGCTCAAACCATTCCGATTGCACTGACCGGCCGCGACGTTGTCGGTATTGCCCAGACCGGAACCGGCAAGACGGCCTCGTTTGCCCTTCCCATTTTGCATCGCTTGCTTCAGTCCCGGACAAAGCCGCAGCCGAAGCACTGCCGCGTGCTTGTCCTCAGTCCGACGCGTGAGCTTTCCGGCCAGATTCTCGACAGCTTCAATGCCTACGGGCGACACATGCGCCTGAGTTCGGCGCTGGCGATTGGCGGCGTACCAATGGGCCGCCAGGTCCGCTCGGTAATGCAGGGCGTCGAAGTTATGGTCGCCACCCCCGGCCGGTTGCTTGACCTCGTTCAAGGCAATGCACTCAAGCTCAATCAGGTCGAATATCTGGTCCTCGACGAAGCCGACCGCATGCTCGACATGGGCTTCATCAACGACATCCGGAAGATCGTATCCAAGCTGCCGAAGACCCGGCAAACATTGTTCTTCTCGGCCACCATGCCGAAGGACATTGCCGATCTGGCAGAGCAGATGCTGCGCGATCCTGCCCGCGTCGCGGTAACACCGGTGGCCTCAACCGTCGATCGCATCGAACAACGCGTTATTCAGGTCGACCATTCGGCGAAACCCACAATTCTCGCACAGATTCTCAAGCAGGATTCAGTCAATCGGGCGCTGATCTTCACGCGCACCAAACATGGCGCCGACAAGGTGGTGAAAGGCTTGGTAAAGGCAGGGATCCCCGCCGACGCCATTCATGGAAACAAATCGCAAAACCATCGCGAGCGAGTGCTCGCCGCATTTCGTACCGGTGAGATCCGCACGCTGGTCGCGACCGATATCGCGGCGCGAGGCATCGACGTCGATGGCATCAGTCACGTGGTGAATTTCGACCTGCCGAATATCCCGGAAACCTACGTTCACCGCATTGGCCGCACCGCGCGCGCCGGGGCCGACGGCGTCGCGATATCGCTCTGCGCCGGACCTGACGAGCATAGCTATCTGCGCGACATCGAGCGTCTCATCCGCATCACGCTGCCAAAGGAAGACCGGCGGACACCCGGCCATCGCAACGCCGCACCGGCTCCGCAGCAGCATCGTGCGGGCCAAGGCAAACCACATCATGGCCATTCCGGCCGCCCGCAACATGATGCTGGACCCGGATCGCATGCACCAGGGTCGAAAGGCCCACAACGACGGCGCAAGCACGCCGGCCATCAAGGTCAGAATGGGCAACCCAACCGGCACGAGCCGGCCCGCCCGTCGCAATCGGGTAAAGGCGATGGTATTCAAGGCGTTGCATTTTTGCGCCGCGAAAACCGCCCCGCGCGCCCGACCCGCAATCGCAATTCACAAAGCTGATCGTATTCGTTCCGGAGACCCCTATGGCTAAAGAAGAGCTGATCCAGTTCGAAGGACTGGTCACCGAAATTCTCCCCGATGCCCGCTATCGTGTTCAGCTTGACGCTGGACACGAAATCATCGCTTACACGGCTGGCAAGATGAAGAAGAACCGCATCAAGACGTTGGCCGGTGACCGGGTTACGATCGAGATGTCACCTTATGATCTTGAGAAAGGCCGCCTGATTTTCCGGCATAAGGACGAACGCCCTGGTGGCACCGCAGTCCCCCGTGGCGGCCAGGCACGAGGGCAGTTCCGGCGACGCTAATCTGGTTGCCGACCGCATCAAATGTGCGCCCGCGGAGCCAGCATTGCTTCCGCGGGTGCACCGCAATTGAGACAAATTGCCCGCCGCCAAAAAATCCCGGCCCTCCGGATTGTTTCAGCCGTGTTTTTCGCCTAAAGTTAAAGTATCGATTTTCGGCCGGACGACATGAGCTACCACCGGTACAGCCGGTTTAGACGCTGACGACCCCACCCAAAATTCGATATCACCAACCCGCTTGGCTGTGGGTTTTGACGCGACTTATATATCGAGAGGGACTTCCCCGTGAGCATGGGAACAGTGAAGTGGTTTAATGCGACTAAGGGCTACGGCTTTATCCAGCCGGACGATGGCGGCAACGACGTGTTTGTACACATCAGCGCCGTAGAGCGTGCCGGTCTTGGAACGCTGCGCGAAGGCCAGAAGATCAGCTACGAGATCGTGGCAGATCGCCGTTCAGGCAAGTCGTCGGCAGACAATCTCCGCGCTGCGGGCTGACGGCGAGCTCCGCAGTCCGGTCGCGGAAGATCGTCAAAGCTGTCTCGCACACAAAAATCGCATAGACAAAGGGCCGCGTCTGACGCGGCCCTTTGCATTTTTTCTATATCGACTTCCACGTCTCCACGTAAGTCGCCAACTTAACCGCCTGCCTGCATGGCAGCGACCTTGATGCCAGTCGGCCCGAGAATGACCACGAACAGCACGGGCAGAAAGAACACAATCATCGGCACCGTGAGTTTTGGCGGCAACGCAGCCGCTTTCTTCTCGGCCTCATTCATTCGGGAGTCGCGGCTCTCCTGGGCGAGGACGCGCAAGGTCTGGCCGAGGGGCGTTCCGTACCGCTCCGACTGCTGAAGCGCGAGACATACCGATTTGATGTTCTCCAACCCTGTTCTCTTGGCGAGATTCTCATAGGCAACCTTGCGTTCTTGCAAGTAGGACAGCTCGGCCGTCGTCAACGTGAACTCTTCCGCAAGCGGAATCGATTGCGCACCGATTTCGCCGGAGACGCGACGGAAAGCCGCCTCGATCGACATGCCGGACTCAACGCAAATCAGAAGCAGATCGAGAGCGTCCGGGAACGCGCGCTTGATCGATAATTGTCGCTTGCTTATCTGGTTGCTCAGAAAAATCATCGGCGCCTGCATTCCGAGGAATGTGGCGACCAGGCAGATCCCGAGCTTGGTTATGGTCGACTTATCGCTATCAAGAATGAAGAATATATAGATCGAGGTAAGGATCAGGAAACTGATCGGCGTCACCAATCGAAAGAACAGGAACGTGATATAGGGCGCCTGTCCTCTAAAGCCGGCCATCATCAGCTTGTCACGCGCCGCTTCTTGCGCAACCCACTTACTCAGATTGAAATCTTCAACCACCCTCTGCACGAGCTGCTTTGGGCTCTGTCGCAGAGACACTTTCTCGGAGCGCTGCAGCCTTTCGCGCTCGCGCTGGCGGATACGCTCGCGCTCACTCGCAACTGCTTTCATGCGCTTCGACAGACTGTCCCCGGAGAAAAGCGGTATCGCAAGCGTATAGACCGTTGCTCCGACCGCGATCGCGGCAAGCATCATCGTCATGAAGCGGGCATCGTGGAACTTGCTGATGATAAGCTCTAGCACGGCATCCTCGTCAAAAATCGAAGTTGATCATTTTCTTCATGACGAAAATTCCGACGGCATAAGACAGCGCGCTACAAGCCAGCAGGATGTGGCCCACAGGAGTCTCAAACAAAACATCCATGTAACCTGGGCTGGAAAAGTACACACCGGCCATCACCACAATGGGCAACGCTCCGATGATAGAGGCAGAAGCCTTCGCTTCCATCGACATCGCCTGAACCTTGGCGGCCATCCTCTTGCGATCGCGCAGAACCCGAGACAGATTACCTAGCGCTTCGGACAAGTTGCCGCCTGATTTTGTCTGGATGGCAATCACAATCGCGAAAAAATTCGTCTCCGGCAAAGGAATGCGCTCATAGATCCGGGCGCATGCTTCGCCGAGCGGCATGCCAATGGCCTGTGTTTCGATCACGGATGCAAACTCGCTCTTGATCGGCTCTTTCGCATCCGCCGCCACCATCTTGATGGAATCGAACAAGGGCAGACCTGCGCGAATGCCGCGCACGATCACATCGACGGCGTCGGGCAAACCGTCGATGAATTTCTTCTCCCGCCGCTTTTTGAGAAATCCCAGCAGCCAACGCGGGACGCCAAAACCAGCCGCAAACCCCATTCCGAGCGCCGGCAACGGCGCAAGCCCGATGAATATCAGGCCGACCAGCGCCGAAACGCCCAAGACGGCAGAAATAGCGAAAAACTTTGGCTTCGACCACGACAGCCCGGCCTGCGAAATACGCGACGTGAGCTGAATTTTTTTCTTTTTGTGCCGATTTTCAACTTCCTTCAAGCTCTCTTCGACCTGCTCGCGCTTGCTGCGCTGAGCGCGCTCGGCCCGGCGATTGGCAATGGGTTCAGCCCGCGCAACCGAAGCGCGTCTCTTCTCCGCTGATTTCTCACCGGACAGGTATGGATACAGGAATACCCACGCCACGCCACCGATCGCGGTCGCCGCAAGAAACGCCAGCGCGAGCGACTGCACGCTCATAACGCGGCTCCAGCATCCGAAACCTTTTCGGCAGCATCGAGCGCGGCTGCGAGTCGCTTCTCTTCGCCATAGTATCGCGCGCGATCCCAGAAACGCGGCCTGCCGATGCCCGTCGAACGATGCCGGCCTATGATATTTCCATTCAGGTCTTCACCGGTCATGTCGTAAATGAAAAGGTCCTGGGTGATGATGGTATCGCCTTCCATCCCCAGCACTTCGGTGACATGAGTGATGCGGCGCGAACCATCGCGCAAGCGGGCGGCCTGAACGACCACATCGATTGATGCACAGATCATTTCGCGAATGGTGCGCGATGGCAGCGAGAAGCCGCCCATCGTGATCATGGACTCGCAACGCGACAGGGCTTCGCGCGGATTGTTCGCGTGCAGCGTCCCCATCGAACCGTCGTGGCCGGTGTTCATCGCCTGGAGGAGATCGAATGCTTCGGGTCCGCGGACTTCGCCGACGATGATGCGTTCGGGGCGCATACGCAGACAGTTCCGGACCAGATCGCGCATCGTGACCTGGCCTTCGCCTTCGATGTTCGGCGGGCGCGTTTCCAGGCGAACGACATGCGGCTGCTGGAGCTGAAGTTCAGCGGCGTCCTCGCATGTGATGATACGTTCATCGTCATCGATATAGCGGGTAAGACAATTCAGTAGCGTGGTCTTTCCCGAACCGGTACCTCCGGAAATCAGGACGTTGACGCGGCAGCGGCCGATGACTTGCAGGATTTCAGCGCCTTCGGGTGTGATCGCACCAAACTTGACAAGTTGCTCAAGCGTGAGCTTGTCACGCTTGAACTTGCGGATGGTAAGAGCCGGGCCGTCGATCGCGAGTGGCGGCACGATAGCGTTCACACGAGAACCGTCAGCCAAGCGCGCATCGCAGATCGGCGACGATTCGTCGACGCGCCGGCCGACCTGGCTCACGATGCGCTGACAGATATTCAGCAGCTGCTGATTGTCCCGGAACCGAATTCCGGTGCGCTGGATCCGGCCAGCGACTTCGATGAAGACCGTGCCGGCGCCATTAACCATGATGTCGGCGATATCGTCTCGCGCCAGCAGTGGTTCGAGCGGACCATAGCCCAGAACGTCGTTACAAATATCGTCCAGCAGTTCTTCCTGCTCGGCAATCGACATCACGATATTCTTAATCGCGATGATTTCGTTGACGATGTCGCGGATTTCTTCGCGCGCCGACTCGCCATCGAGCTTGGAAAGTTGCGCGAGATCGATCGCCTCGATCAGTGCGCCGAAGATAGTCGCTTTGACCTGATAGTAATTATCGGAACGCCGCGTATCCGCGGATGGGGCCTGACGCGTGGGCGAAAGCGGCGGCGAAGCGACGACGGGAGTTGCAGGTTGTGGCTCAAGCGTGCGCGAGGCAGCATTGGTCGCGGACCCGGCGTCAGACGGTATAGCCGCCGACGTTACCGATCTCGCGTTATTTTCCACTCCGCTACGCTTACCGAACACCGCGATACTCCAAACCTGTATCCAGATCGCAATCGATCTGGCAACGACCGAACGCCGTCCCGCCTCGCTTCAACGTCAGATCGTTGTGCTCAACGACCTCGGCCTGACACTAAGTGCCGCTCCGCCGTAGCTTTCCCAGCAACGGAGCAAGGAACGAACTCTTGGGTTTCTTCGTCTCTCCGCGGCCCGTCAAGCGCTGAGCGATCTGGTGAAACATATCGGCCACGCGATGATTTGCGGAAATCTCGGCGATCATCTGGCCATTGTTCGACGCCGAACCAAACATCTGCGGCTCGAACGGAATGCTGGCGATCGGTTGCGCCTCAATTGCCTTGGCGAACTCGTTGGCGTTGATCTCCGGACGTTTCGGAACGCCGACTTGATTGAGACAGTACAGTGGCGCGCGATCGTTGGGGCGCGCCGCCTTCAAGAGATCGTAGAGGTTCTTGGTGTTCCGCAGGTTTGCAAGATCGGGAGCGGCCACAATCAGAATATCGTCGGCGCCAATCAGTGCACGACGGCTCCAACCCGACCACTGATGCGGAATATCTAGCACGATGCAAGGCATCGTAGTGCGCAGTGTATCGAAAATTGAATCGAAAGCTTCGGTTCCGAAATCATAGACCCGGTCGAGCGTCGCTGGTGCTGCGAGCAGACTGAGATGGTCTGTACACTTCGAGAGCAGACGATCGATGAAAGCGGTATCGACGCGGTCCGGAGAAAACACTGCATCGGCAATGCCTTGCGGAGGATCCTGATTGTAATCAAGACCAGCCGTGCCAAATGCAAGATCGAGATCGACGACAACCGAGTCAAGCGCCAGGTCGCGAGCGACTGCCCATGCGACGTTGTGAGCGATCGTCGAGGCTCCGACGCCTCCCTTGGCTCCTGTCACTGCGATTACGCGGCCCACCGCCTTAGCTTCGGGCGAAGAGAACAATCCGCAGATCGAACGAACGACATCGATTGTCCCAACCGGCGCAATGACATAATCGCTGACACCGCGGCGCATAAGCTCGCGATAAAACGTCACATCGTTGATGCGGCCGATAACAATGACGCGCGTTCCTGCATCACAGACGCCAGCCAAATGATCAAGGCCGCCGAGAATATCGCTACGCCCTTCGGTCTCGATAACAATCACATTTGGCGTCGGTGCGGAACGATAAGCTTCGATAGCCGCTGGCATGCCGCCCATCTGTATCTTGATGTGCGCCTTGCCCAGCCGCCGGTCTTCTCCCGCGGCCTGTACGGTCGCAGCAGTCTCAACCGTCTCGCAGAAAGCCTGCACCGACACGCGCGGCGACGGCGCGATGTGAATATCCCCGGCAGCGACCGAGGCCGCTTCGGATTCGTTCTGGCCTTGTTGCGCGTAACTGATCATTTTCCAACGTCGCTCAGTTTGGCTCTATCTGCTTCCGGATATGTCGTCGCGGTTGAAGTGCCCTTGCGGTACTTGTCAAACGCGATAGAGCGGCGCGCCGTATAGGCTGGCGTTTCAGCACGCGGTTGCACGAGATCAGCCGGATTATCGACCATTGCGGCAAGGTTGCGTTGATATGCACAACCGAAGTTGTGATACTGGCGGTTCTCAAGGTAACCCTTGTTCTTGACCGATGGACCCAAATCTTCCGGCCATAGCCCGCAAGGCCCTGCATCTGCGATGATCTTGGGATAGTTGATGCGGATCGTCGCGAACTGCCGCTCGCTCACTGGCTTGTAATCGCGCACGTTGATGCCGCGCGGCGGCACTCCGGCGGCAATAAGAAGAGCGCGGATCTCTCGGAGTGACTCTTGCGCAGCACGTGCATTGGGCGTGCCGGCCGGCTGTTCGATCACGATCGATCCAGTGCCTTCGCGAAGCCACGACTGAGCGAGCTGCGCAATATCTGCGCGTTGCGGTCCGGTGAGGCCACCGCGGCTACTGCCAACAAAAATTTCCGTCGTGCGATCGGCTTCCTGAACGACAATCGGGTGCCGTTGGCGATAATCGTGCGGAATGCTGGCGGTTACCTCCTCCTTGGCATGTGTGCAAGCACCAAGAACTGCAGACAGGCCAAGCAACAGTATTCCCAACTTAACCTGGCTGGACCGATCAGAAATTTCGGACATGTATTTTTTCATTTTATCCGCCTCAATCGGTAATGAAGCCATAGGCGCCGCGATAGCTTTGTTTGGCGGCGTCAGCTTTGCCCGGCACGCCATAGATCCTATTGATCGTTCCCAACAGATCAGATTGCGGGTCGGACGCATCGACAAAGCCATCGTCTGGACGCGAAAGGTCTTTCTGTGCGACCGCCCGAACGACATAGGGCGTAACCAGGACCATCAACTCGGTCTGCCGGTTAACATAATCGCGGCTGCGGAACAGCGCTCCAAGAATTGGCAGCTGCGTCAGTCCGGGCAACCCGTTGATAGCCTGCTTCGTCTGATCCTGGATCAAACCTGCCATGGCCAAAGACCCACCGGATGGAATTTCAAGGGTTGTTTCCACGCGCCGCGTCTTGATCGAAGGTACAGTCAAGGAGTTGGTCTGCGTCGTGCCAACAGCCTGTGTCAGTGTGATCGAGTTGTCGGATGACAACTCCGAAACTTCCGTCAGGACGCGAAGGCTGATGCGGCCTTCAGCCAGAACGACGGGGGTGAAGTTCAGCGAGATACCAAACTTTTTGTAGGTGATTTGGGTGGTGCAGACGCGCGTGACCGGATCGCACTGAAATCCAGCAGGCACGGGAAATTCGCCGCCAGCGATAAACGTCGCCGATTCTCCCGAGATTGCGGAGAGATTGGGCTCGGCCAGCGTTCGCACAACGCCGGCGCTTTCCATCGCGCGAAGCGTCGCGGTCACGGACTTGAACGAACCTGACAGATTGTTGCTCCCGACCAAAGGCCGGCCGAGCGCAGTGAACGGATTCGAATTGTTGAAGTTGACGACTGCAGTTCCGTAATTCAAGCTCGCATTCAAATCGACGCCTAACTGCTTAACGATATCGCGCTGCACCTCTGCCACAGTAACTTTCAGCATCACCTGATCACGGCCGCGAACCACGATATTGTTGACGACTCTGTCAACCGCACCCACCAGACGACCCGCAATATCCTGCGCCTGCTGTGCTTCCACCGGGCTCGAAACCGAACCCATGAGCATCACGCCATCGCCGACACCCTCGATTCTGATGTCTGAATTCGGAAACGCTTGGCGAAGTGCGGTGCGAACACCATTCAGATCGCGTGTAACCGCGATATCGTATGCAGCAATTTGCTGACCTTGCGCATCAAAGAATACAATGTTGGTCTGACCCACGGCGGCGCCGATGATGTAGGCGCGCTGCGCCGAACGGATCACGGCATTCGCGATCCTGGGATCTGCCACCAGAACATCCTTGATATCCCGTGGTAGATCGATCACGAGTGACTTGCCGATACCCAACGGAAGGAATCGAGCGTTGAGCTGATCGCCAGCCCCGGCGGGAGCTGTTGCACGATAATCGCTGGCCGAGACGGGGGCGATGGTCGGATTGAGCGTCAATGCCGCGACGGCAAACGCCGACAAGGCGCGCGCCAAGACGATCCGCATCGATCCTCCCTTCCGGTTGCAATTCATTTTCGCTTCCCTTCAATTACTTCTGAATCGTCGCTGGCGTCGAAACGCCGTAACGAACGATATTGATGCTGTCTCGTCTTGCTTCACGATTGTCCGTTGCCGCAGCATCGACCAAGCTGCGCAGCGCCAGCGTCAGCGTTCCGCTTTGCCTGGCGCGCGCCAGCACTTCGGCTTGATCCGGCTTCAGTTCAAGCGTCGCCGTCTTGCCGACGACGACCTTCTGCCCGTTCTTGTCCTCTACCGTCTGGTCGATAGCCAGAACGCGAACGTTGCTCAGGATAATTTCGGCACTGATGCTGTCGGACTGGTTGGCGACCTGTTCGCGGCGGGTCAGAATGACGTCGACGCGGTCGTTTGGCAAAATGAATCCGCCTGCACCCGTTTCCGGCGATATTTCAGTTGAGATGGCGCGCGCTCCGGACGGCAGGATAGCTGCCATGAATCCCGAGCCATTGCCCTTGACGAGCTTCTGTTCGCGGATGGGCTCGCCTGCGATAAAGGGGAAGCGTGCAATTGAGCCTACCGTCTGCGCCGTAGCGTCCGGCTGCTTGTCCTTTCGCAGGAAACTATCGCTCGCGCTGGCTGCCGGCCAAGTCTGCCATTGCAGATCTTCCGCCGAAACCGAATGACCCATCGGAATCTCGTTCTTCGCTACGAGAACATCGACAGTTGCGAGTTTTGGCGTTCGATCCTGGACCACAGGCACGGGATCTGAGCCACTTGCGAGGTATGCGGCGACGCCGCCTGCAGCGATCGCGATGGTCAGGACGACAATACGCGCGGTATTCATACGCTTCACTTTCCACATCACGCCGCGACGGACCCGTCGCTGTGACCCGGATTTGACCAGCTAATCGTCAAAGCATGGTTAATGAGGCGTATCTAAATCGCGTTAATGAGATATTTCCGGTCTCATTCAGGGAACGACAAAGCGCCCCAGGTCAACGGCTCTGATCCACGGCGTTTCCGGGTAAATCAGCAATGCGCCCACTGCGAGTGCGATGCCGTAGGGGACGCCGCTATCTTTATGATGCAACCTCAGCAGCCAGGTCTGGTTACCAAGCGCATATGGTACGGGCCCGCGACGGAACATGATGAGCAGAACTGTGAGGATACCTCCGAACACCGCGGCATGCGCCAGGTAGTTCATCAGGAACGGAAAGCCGAACCAGACACTGGTGGCGGCCGCTACCTTGGCATCTCCACCGCCAATCCATCCAAAAGCGAAGCAGGCGAAAGCAATTGCGAGCACGGCAAGTCCAGCACCGAGATGAAGGAAAACGTCGTTGATGGCCATCCCGCTCATCACAGCAAGACCAAGAAACCCTGCAACCAACAAAAGCGAAACACGATTGGAAATGGTCATAGTGAGAAGGTCGCTCGCCGCAGCGAAAGCGACAAGCGCAGGAAACAGAAACAGGCGTGCAATATCCAGCAACATGCGATTCTGCCGTCAGCTCAGGTTGCTACTGACGTTTCCGAGTACAGTCTTGATTGCAGCGCTAAGAAGGGGCAAGGAAGCGATGAGGGCAATCGCGATACCGGCGAGTATCAACGCATACTCGACCGCAGTAGCACCGGTCTCGTTCCGAATGAATCTCCGGACTAGCATCATTGGGACCTCCTGAACCGGAGGCCAAGCTAGGCCACGAAAGTGAATAATACTGAAATGCGAACCCGGAATTTCAGCACTGTCACAATGTAAAAAACAGCCATAGCCGTCGCAGAGTCAACCACGCCACGCGCACAATTTGATACGATTAAGAGCGTTGGCCGTAATCAGTTTCGCGTTTCTCGCCACACCAGCGAAAGCGAAGGTGGTGCTGAGAGCCATCGCAGCGACAACCTCAAGAAAAAGGCTCCGGTTGAACCGGAGCCTTTTTCCGCCGTTTCTTGTTTGTAAAGACTTAGTTCGCGGTACCGAGCGTAGTAGTGATCGTGTTAAACTTGGTATTGATCGCCGTACCGAGCGCGTTAACGCCCGTGATGATCGCAATGCCGATGCCGGCGGCGATCAGGGCGTATTCAATCGCAGTTGCGCCGGACTCGTCCTTGACGAAGCGGGCAATAAGATTCTTCATGGTTCACTCCGTTAATATGTGGCTGTCGAACTTTACGTGGCCTCATCGGCGTTTTCCGACCGCCGTGACCATGCGACAACGTAGCGGCGGAAAATTGCGGCACCGTTAATTCGATTGAATAAACATCGAGATATCCCAATCTCGATACACACAGTAAATGCTGACTTAAGTGATTTATTCGAATGCCGCACGTCTTCCACCGCCTGCTCAACATCCGTTTGCAGTTCCTTCATCAATTAACGGCACATTCGTCATGTCGGGCGCTGGCTTCTGTGCGTATCGCTTAGCCAGCCTGTCAACGTCCCGGAGTAAAGTATGTCAGCCGCTATTACGCGCGAGACCCTGCGCACCTGTCTGGTTCTGGTCTCTTTCATGGCCTTCACAGGCCGCCTTCAGGCACAAAGCAACGAACCGGTCAGCATCGTCGTCGATCAGGCCAAGCTCGTGAAGATTCCAGAGCAGGTTTCAACCATTGTCGTCGGCAACCCTCTGATTGCAGATGTTACTCTGCAACCCGGCGGGTCGGTTGTCGTCACTGGCAAGGGCTATGGTTCAACCAACATGATCGCCATGGACCGATCTGGAGGCATCATTGAGGAAAGGTCCATTCAAGTCGAAGGTCCGACCCACAAGCTGGTCACAGTTTATCGTGGACTCGAACGCGAAACCTATAGTTGCACGCCAACATGTCAGCGCCGCGTCACACTGGGCGACGGACCGACCTACTTTGATGCGACGATCACGCAAGGCGGTAACTTAAGTCAGCGCGCAGCGGCAGCAAGTTCCAGCGCAGCCGTAGCGAACGCAGCGCGGCGCTGACTGGAAGCAAACCGACTTTCATTGACTGGTTAACGGCGGCTTAACAGTCGCTGTCGTCTTGTCCTGACCAGGGGCAACAATTTAACAATCAGTTTCATTTAGTCTGGACGGTAGATTGTTCTCCCGACCGTCAGGATTTTCCGATGTCTTCCCGATCGCCACAAATGCAGCCTGGATTGCATATCTTCCGGCGCTTTTCTGAGAATCGCAAAGGAAGCGCCGCTATCCAATTCGCGCTGATCGCGCCGCTGTTCTTTGCGATGCTCTTTGCCATTCTGGAGACTGCTCTGGTCTTCGTCGCTGGACAGGTGCTTGAGACCGCTCTGCACGACACAGCCCGCCTTGTTCTGACGGGGCAAGCGACCGCTGCGAATACAACACAAACGCAGTTTCGGACAAGCCTCTGCAATAGAACGAGTGCGCTGTTCGATTGCAATCAGATCGTTGTCGAAGCGAAGAAGTACAGCAATTTTAGTGGCGTCGATCTGAGCACAAAGCCGACGTCGGCTTGTTCAGCCACAACGACAGCAACCTTCACCCTCGGCTCAAATGGCGACGTCATGGTCGTCCGCGCATTCTATAAATGGCCATTGTTCGTTACCGGCCTTGGATACTACATCGGCGGCAACAATGCCGACGGCAGCAAGTGCAATAAGCGCTTGCTCTCCTCGACTGCGGTATTCCGCAATGAACCTTGAGGTGATCATGCTTGGAGCAAACGTGCTAAAAAAATGGAATCAAGCGGCGACCCGGTTGCGCAATGACGTCAGAGGGGCTTCTGCAGTCGAGTTTGCTTTCATTCTGCCGCTGATGCTGACCCTTTTCTTCGGGTTGGTCGAAGTCACCAGCGGTGTCGAAGCCGATCGAAAAGTAACTCTCACCGCCCGCGCCTTGTCCGACGTCATTTCCCAGACAACGGCCGTTACCGATACACAGATCAGCGATTCATTTGCAGCGATCGCAAATATCATGTCGCCTTACAATGTCGCGACGATCAAGAGCGTCGTCTCAGAGGTCAAGATTAGCGGATCCGGGCAAGCGACCGTGGCCTGGAGCAAAGCAAATTCGAACGGTACTGCTCGAGCTACAAACTCATCGGTGACAATTCCGTCCAGCCTGGCGGTGCCCAACACCTATTTGATCTGGAGCGAGGTCAGCTACAATTATAAACCTGCAGTGAGCTGGGTCGTCGCCTCTACAGGAATCGACCTGAAAGAGCAGTTTTTCACGCGTCCGCGCCAATCCAACTGCGTACTGTACGGTACGACATCGTGTCCGTAACGCGCTGTAGCTTGCACCGGCACGATTATCGCCGCGATGGCAGCGCTACAAGTATTGCTTACTAGGACCGGCTGCGGTCTGCTACGGACGCGGCATCGACGTTGCGACGTTGCGGCTCATTGCCGCTCATCATCTGCTTGAGATACGCAACATTGGCCGCTGCTTCTTCGGGCGGCAGATCCGCTTTGGCGATCGTCTCCGCCTCCGAATAGCGCCCCTGCAGGCCCACGGCCAAAGCGAGATTCTGGCGAACACGCGGGTCGGTATTGCCGCGCGCATAGGCACGGCGCAAGACCTCTTCCGCCTTCTGTGGCTTTTTCGACAGAACGTAGGACAGACCGAGATTGGACAATACTGAGGGCTCTTCAGGCGCGATCTTCAGAGCGTTGGCATAGTACCGCTGCGCTTCGGGATGACGCCCGAGCTGATCCAGAACCGCGCCCTGGACCGATAGAATCCGCCAATCCGGATCTTCCGGCGCGTGCGACCGGCCTAGCGTATCAAATGCCTGCTGCAAGTTGCCGTTATCAGCAAGCGCCCGGCCATAGGCGGCCAAAAGCATTTTGTTTCCGGGATTTGCGATCGTTGCTTGCTCGAGAACGGCGACCGCCTGCGAACGCTGACCGTTGGCGCGCAACGACTGACCGTAGCTCAAAGCGGCTTGTGCATCACGCGGGTTGGCCCGAAAGCGTTCGGCGGCACTGTCCACATTGCGCTTGGGATCGACGGGATCATTGGCCTCTGCACGCGCCCCGAGCGCCCCGGTCACATTGGGGAAGGTGGTCTGGCATCCTCCGAGTACCGCGGCTAACATCACCACTGGGACGGTAGAAACCAGGAATCGGGAGACGCTTTGCAAATCACGCATGACACTCGATCTCACACTTGCAGTGCCGGGGAGATGATCCCGCATCAATAGACTGTTAACCCTAACGTCTGGTTAACCCGCGTTCACCCCTTCCCGCTTTCCTGGAATTTCCATGCACCTCGCTTTCGAAGCTGAACTTGCCGACAAGGCGATCCCTATCACCTTCACGACAAAAACGGCTTGGCCCGGCATCAAGGCAGCGCTTTCGCCGGAGGCGCGGCAATTTGCCGAGGCGAACGCCTTCATCCCGAAGCCCGGACATCTGCTGACCTTGCCATCAGCGAATGGCGGTATTGGCGGCGTACTGTTCGGACTTGAAGACCATATGAGCGCTTCACGCGACCTGTTCCGGCCGGGTCAACTGCCCGCGCTATTGCCAGCGGGCACATATCGCTTCGCGAATGCCCCTCACGACACCCGGCTGGCGACACTCGCATTTGCATTGGGCAGTTACCGCTTCACACGCTATCGCAAATCGGAACTGCCCGCCGTCAAGCTTGTCCCCCCGGACGGTGTCGATGCCACAGACATCTCGCGCATCGCCGCGGGCGTCACGCTGGCTCGCGATCTGATCAATACCCCCGCCAACGATATGGGGCCGGAAGAACTCGCCAAGGCAGCCGAAGGCATCGCAAGCCGGTTTGGCGCAATGTTCCGCTGCATCGTGGGCGACGATCTGCTCGCAAAGAATTTTCCGCTGATTTATGCAGTTGGTATGGCGTCAACACGCGCGCCGCGCCTGATCGACTTCGCTTGGGGCGATCCCTCTCATCCGAAAGTGACGCTGGTTGGCAAGGGCGTATGCTTCGATACTGGCGGCGTCGACCTCAAGCCATCGACCGGCATGCTGATCATGAAGAAGGACATGGGCGGAGCCGCGAGCGTGCTCGCCTTGGCGCAGATGATCATGGACGCGAAGCTCAAGGTCCGGCTTCGCGTCCTGATCCCTGCCGTTGAAAATTCGGTGGGCGGCAATGCGTTCAGACCGCTCGATATCTTCAAGTCGCGGAAAGGACCCAGTGTCGAGATCGGCAATACCGACGCAGAAGGTCGTCTCGTTCTGGCTGATGCGTTGGCGTTTGCAGAAGAGGAAAAGCCCGATCTTCTGATTGATCTGGGTACGCTCACCGGCGCAGCTCGCGTCGCACTGGGGCCCGACTTGCCTCCGTTCTATACCAGAGACGATGCCTTGGCGGACGATGTCGCGCGCGCCGCTCGCAGCGAAAACGATCCAATGTGGCGCATGCCGCTGTGGATGCCCTACGATTCCTGGCTCGATTCCAAGACGGCGGATATCAACAATGCCCCGGGGGGCGCATTCGCGGGCTCGATTACCTGTGCATTGTTTTTGCAGCGATTCGTCGAACCGGCAACGAACTGGCTGCACATCGACATCTATGGCTGGACACCGTCCGCCAAGCCCGCGCGCCCGGAAGGCGGTGAATGCCAGGCGGCGCGCGCCCTCTACAAGTTGCTCGGCGAACGCTATGGCTGATCCAAAACTCGATCCACGGCTGACTCCTGCCCGGCCCGATCTCGCCGCCAAACATCTCGAAGGCGTAGTGAGCGCCACACGTTACGCGACCGGAACGGACTATGTTGTGGCTGATGGCATAGCCCCGATGAATCGCGAGCCGTCATCCATGTCGCCGTTGGAAACACAGGCGCTCATGGGCGAGCACGTCACCATCTATGACATCAATGACGAAGGCTGGGCCTGGGGACAGCTCGCAGGTGACGGCTACGTCGGCTGGATCCCTGATCGCGCGCTCTCGAAGCCAACGGCGCCGGCCACGCACAGAATAAACTCGCTGCGGGCGTTTGCGTTTCCTGGGCCTTCGATCAAGCTGCCGCCGCGCGATACCCTTCCTCTCGGAGCGAAGATCGCCGTCGAGCGAATGGACGGCGCATTCACCATCACGAAAGACGGACTCTATGTTCCCGCGCGGTATGTGGCACGGCTGGACGTATTAGCCGCTGACTTCGTGGCCGTTGCGGAGACGCTTGTCACGACGCCATATCTGTGGGGCGGCAAGACGGCGCTCGGCATCGATTGCTCTGGACTGGTCCAAATTTCACTCGCAGCATGCGGAAAAGCCGCGCCTCGCGACAGCGACATGCAGGAGAACGGGCTTGGCGACGCGCTGCCTCAATCGCAATGGAGAACTCTCAAGCGCGGCGATTTGATCTTCTGGAAAGGCCATGTTGCGATCGCGCGTGACGCCGACACGATCGTTCATGCGAACGCATATCACATGGCGACAGCGATCGAGCCGGTGAGCGAGGCCATTTCAAGGATCAAGGCGACAGGCGGCGACGTCACCAGCATCAAGCGATTGAGCTAGACGCACTATTGCGCAACCGCGCCGGAGGCCGCGGTTTCAAGCCGGAACGCGGCCGCGAACAGGGCGCGCGTATAATCCGACTTCGGATTCTTGAACAGCTCGGACGCTGGCCCCTCTTCCACGACCTTACCGTGACGCATCACGATCAGATGGCTTGCGAGCGAAGCGACCACGCGCAGATCGTGTGAAATGAAAATGTAGGTCAGATCGTGCTTGCGTTGCAGTTCACGAAGTAGATCGACCATCTGAGCCTGAAACAGCATATCCAGCGCACTGGTCGGTTCGTCGAGAACGACAAAGTCCGGTTCGAGCACGACCGCACGCGCGATGCTGATACGCTGGCGCTGACCGCCTGAGAATTCATGCGGATAGCGAAAACGGGTCTCTGGATCGAGACCAACATCGCGCAGGGCTTTGATCACACGGTCTTCGCGTTGGCTTTCGGTCAACGACGGTTGATGAACACCCAATCCTTCGGCGATGATATCGCTGACGGACATGCGCGGACTTAAGGCACCATATGGATCTTGAAAAACGATCTGCATGTCGCGGCGAAATGGCCGCATCTCCTGAAAGCGCAGGCCTTGAATATCCTTGCCGAGAAATACGATCGGACCTTGCGACGAGATCAGTCGCAACAGCGCAAGTCCAAGTGTGGTCTTGCCCGAGCCCGATTCGCCGACCACGCCAAGGGTCTCGCCCTTGCGTACTGTGAGTTTCACGCCGTCGACCGCCTTGATGTGGCCAATTGTGCGGCGAAGCAACCCGCGCTTGATCGGGAACCAGATCTTGAGGTCGTCGGTCGAAATGACGACCGGAGCATGAGGCTGCGGCGGCGCCGGATCGGGCTTCGGCTCGGCCGCCAACAGCGCCTTGGTGTAAGGATGCTGCGGCGACGTAAAGACTCGCTCCACTGGCCCATGCTCGACGATCTTGCCGCTGTTCATGACGCAGACTTCGTCTGCGATGCGGCGCACGATGCCAAGATCATGCGTGATGAAAAGCAAACTCATGCCGAGCCGCCGCTGGATATCCGACAGCAGGGTCAGGATTTGCGCTTGCACGGTCACATCAAGCGCCGTGGTCGGCTCGTCGGCGATCAGAAGATCGGGTTCGTTCGCCAGCGCCATTGCGATCATGACGCGCTGCCGTTGACCGCCTGACAGTTGATGCGGATAACTCGCAAGTCGCGTTTCTGGTTCGGGAATACCGACTTGCGTGAGCAGTTCAAGCGTCCGCGATCGCGCCATCGCTCCGCGGACGCCGCTATGCAGCAGCAGTATTTCGCCGATCTGCTGCTCGATGGTATGAAGCGGATTGAGCGACGTCATCGGCTCTTGAAAGATGATGGAGATGTCGTTGCCGCGAATGCTGCGGATTTCCTTCTCCGACATCCCAAGTAGTTCGCGGCCCTTGAAGCGGATGCTGCCCGACGGATGCACCGCAGTCGGATAAGGAAGAAGCTTCAGGACAGAGAGTGCACTGACGGATTTGCCCGAACCGGATTCTCCAACCAGAGCGACGCAGCGGCCCCGCTCGATCCGAAACGAGATGCGGTCAACAGCAAGCGACATTCCTCCGGCATGATGGAAGCCGACAGAAAGGTCGTTCACGTCGAGCAGCGGCTGGTTGATCGCGTCCATTCAGGCGGCTTTCATCAAAAAAAACTCATCGAAACGTCTTTCGTGGATCGAACGCGTCGCGCACGGCCTCACCAATGAAAATCAGCAGCGACAGCATGATGGCGACCGAGAAGAATCCGGCAAAACCGAGCCATGGAGCTTGCACATTGGATTTGCCTTGTGACAGCAGCTCGCCAAGCGACGGTGACCCCGGCGGCAGGCCGAACCCCAGAAAATCCAGCGCGGTCAGCGTCATAACCGACGACGACACGATAAACGGCAGGAACGTCATGGTCGCCACCATCGCGTTCGGCAACAGATGGCGGAACATGATGACCTTGCTCGACACACCAAGCGCACGAGCGGCGGTGATATACTCGAAATTGCGGCCACGCAGGAATTCCGCGCGCACGAGTCCGACCAAGGACACCCAGGAAAACAGCAGCAAAATGCCAAGTAATACGAAGAACCCGGGAACAAGCACCGACGACAAAATCAGGAGAAGGTATAGCGACGGGATCGCGGTCCACACCTCAATGAAGCGCTGAAAACCAAGATCGATCCAGCCACCGAAGTAGCCTTGCACGCCGCCAGCTGCGATACCGATGATCGAGGAGATCAACGTCAGGGCGAGGCCGAACAACACCGAAATGCGGAAGCCGTAAATCAGCCGCGCCACCACATCGCGGCCCTGATCGTCGGTTCCGAGCCAGTTATATTCAAGATCGCGGCAGCTTTTCAGCCCCTTTTTCTCGACCACTGGCTTGCATTGCTCTTCCGTTAAAAGCCAAGTTGGTTTTGACGGCGCTGGCGTCGGCAGATCGAGATTGTGGGTGCTATAGGAATAGCGGATCAGCGGCCAGTACATTGTGCCGCCCTTCTCCGCGACCAGCTTCTGCAGGAAGGGGTCACGATAATCCGCAGCTGTTTCGAAGTCTCCGCCGAACGTCGTCTCGGAATAGCTGATGACCGCCGGCCAGTAGAGCTTTCCGTCGAATTTAACCAGAAACGGCTTGTCGTTGGCGATCAGCTCCGCAAACAGCGAAACAAAGAACAGGATCGCAAAAATCCAGAACGACCAATACCCGCGCCCATTCGATTTGAAATTCTTCCAGCGGCGCTGGTTAAGTGGCGAAGCACGGAAGCCATGCGAAATCGGCGGCACCGCCTCGCCGAGCGGCGTGACCGATGTCGTCTCTGGCGGCGGTTTGACGATGATTTCGCTCATACTTCCCGCGCCTCAAAATCGATCCGCGGATCGATCCACATGTAGGCCAGATCGGAAATCAGATTCACCACAAGGCCGACCAGCGAGAAGATGAACAGCGTTCCGAACACCACCGGGTAGTCGCGATTGAGCACGCTCTCGAAACCAAGCAAGCCGAGCCCGTCCAGCGAGAAGATGGTTTCAATCAGCAATGAGCCAGAGAAAAATGCGTGAATGAATGCACTTGGAAATCCAGCGATCACGATCAACATGGCGTTGCGGAAGACGTGACCATAGAGCACTTGCCGCTCATTGCAGCCCTTGGCTCGTGCTGTCATCACGTATTGTTTGCGAATTTCGTCGAGGAACGAATTTTTTGTGAGCAGCGTCATGGTTGCGAACGCGCCGAGCGCCATCGATATCAGCGGCAAAGTCAGATGCCACGCATAATCGATAGCCTTGCTATACCACGGCAGTTGCGCCCAGTTGTCAGACGTCAATCCGCGTAACGGAAACAGATCGAAGAACGAACCGCCCGCAAAAAGAATGATCAGCAGAATTGCGAACAGAAATCCTGGAATCGCAAATCCGATGATAATAATGCCAGAGGTCCAGACGTCGAACCGCGAACCGTCCTGCACTGCCTTGCGCACGCCCAGCGGGATGGAGATCAGATATGTCAGCAGCGTCATCCAGATGCCGAGCGACATCGAAACGGGAAGCTTTTCCTTGATCAACTGAATCACGCTGACATCGCGGAAGTAGCTTTTGCCGAAATCGAACCGCATGAAGTTCCAGAGCATCAACGCGAAACGCTCCGGTGCGGGTTTATCGAAACCAAATTGCTGCTCAAGACTTTTGAGGAAAGCTGGATCAAGACCTTGAGCGCCGCGGTACTTCGAATTTACAGCGTCATTCGATGCGCCGATCTGCGAGCGCGAACCGAAATCGCCGCCGCTTGATCCCGAAATGCGCGAACTCGCGCCGGTGTCGGCGCCGCTCAGTTGCGCAATCACACGCTCGACGGGCCCGCCGGGCGCGAATTGTACAACCACAAACGAGACGAAGAGAATTCCCAGCAAGGTAGGGATCATCAGCAGGATGCGGCGGGCGATATAGGCAGTCATGGCGATTTCACCTGCTCAGGACGACCGGCCTTGTCGGCCATCGACCACCAGAAATCGGGGACGCCGACACCGCCCATGAACCGTGGAATGTTTGGCGGATGTCCAAACACGTCCCAATAGGCCAGACGGTGACTGGCTGAATACCAATGCGGCACCCAGTATCGACCGGCACGAAACACGCGATCAAACGCGCGGCAGGCGATCTTGAGTTCGTCGCGCGTATCAGCCGCAATGATTTGCTCGATAAGCGAGTCGAGTGCCGGATCAGCAATACCTGCGATGTTCTGCGTACCTTTGATAGCGGCAGCTTGCGACGAAAAGAAGCTACGCAGACCATCGCCCGGCGTCGAAGCCATCGAGAACCGCTGCGGCGTCATGTCGAAATCGAAATCATCGACGCGCGAGCGATACTGCACGGGATCGACCATACGAACCGATGCGTCGATGCCGAGCGTGCCGAGGTTCTTGATATAAGGCGCGTGATGCGGCTGGAACGTCGGCTCATCCAGCAGAAACTCGATCCGGAACACGTCACCGTTCGGGAGCAACCGCTTGCCGTCCTTGATCGGGCAGCCCGCGTCCTGCAGCAATTGCGACGCCTTACGAAGCAAAGCGCGGTCCTGCCCCGAGCCATCGGATGCCGGCGGCGCGTAAGGCGCCGCGAACGCTTCATCAGGGACCTTGCCGCGAAACGGTTCGAGCAGCTTCTTCTCTTCCGGTGGCGGCGAGCCGGACGCCATCAGGTCGGAGTTCTGGAACGGCGAATGGGTTCGGGCATAAGCGCCGTACATGATCGTCTTGTTGGTCCACTCGAAATCGAAGGCGTTGATCAGCGCTTCCCTGACCCGCGAATCCTTGAACTTGTCACGCCGCGTATTGATGAACCAGCCTTGCGCACCGGACGGCGTTTCGTCCGGCAATGTCTCGCGCTTGACCCGACCGTCTTTGATGGCCGGAAAATCGTAGCGCGTATTCCAGACACGCGCGGTGAATTCCTCGCGATAGAGATAATTGCGGCCAGTGAAACCTTCGAACGCAACCTCGCGGTCGCGATAGAATTCGTAGCGAACCGTATCGAAGTTGTTGTGACCACGCGCCACAGGCAGATCAGCGCCCCACCAGTCTTTCACGCGGTCGAACTCGATGTAGCGGCCCGCCTCGAAGCGGCCGACCTTGTAGGGGCCACAACCTAGTGGAATTTCAAGAGTGGATTCCTCAAACGGGCGCTTTTCGTAGTATGCCCGCGAGAAAACCGGCAGACTGGCGATATAAAGCGGCACGTCGCGGCCGCGTTTTGGCGCAAACGTCACAACAACTGTCGCATCGTCAGGTGCTTCGGTCTTGATAACGTCCCGCATCTGCTGCTGGATAATGGGATGGCCCTTGGCTTTCAGCGTGTTCAGCGAAAACGCGACGTCATGCGCCGTCAACTTGCTGCCGTCGTGAAATCGGGCTTCAGGCCTGATCGTGAAGCTGTAGATCAGTTTGTCGGCGGACACCGCGATCGATTTTGCGATGAGGCCATACATTGCGTCGGGCTCGTCGCCGGCCCGGACCATTAGCGGCGAGAAGGTGAGCCCCATGCCGGCTGCGCCGTCGCCTTTCAGAATGTAACTGTTGAGTGAGTTGAAGGTCTGAAATGACTGGTTATAGGCGCGGCTCGACGGAACGGTGGAGAATAAGCCACCCTTCGGGGCCTGCGCATTCACGTAATCGAAGTTCTGAAAATCGGCGGGATACTTGAGATCGCCGAAGATCGACAGGCCATGAAACGATTGAGCGGATTGCGCGTCCGCGCCGGGCACCCTGATGACCGATGCACCGAATGCGCCAGCGCCGAGCACGAGAACGTGCCGCCGTGACAACGCTGTTGCGCGCGATGTAACCGTCAAGAACGCCCGCCTGTCTTGGCCGCTTTGGCAGAATCGTACCACCACAGCGCCGGCCAGCCAGAGCGGGCGAATTTCGCCAGTGGCTCGGCGTAACTAAAACGATCCCATCGCGCCGTGCGCTGAAAACCATAGGTGAATTGCGGAACGACGTAATAATTCCACAGCAGCACGCGATCCATCGCCTTCGTCGCCGCAACCAATGCGGTCCGGTCCTTAGCAAAAATGATCTTGTCGATCAGGGCGTCGATCGCGGGATGCTTTATGCCGGCGAGGTTGCGTGACCCTGGCCTGTCTGCAGCCTCCGAACCCCAGAAGTCCCGCTGCTCGTTGCCGGGTGACAGCGACTGGCCCCAGTTCGCAGTGATGATGTCGAAATCGAAATTGCGGATCCGATTCTCGTATTGCACGTCATCGACGCGGCGAATCGACACATTGACCCCAAGCCGCTCAAGCGCCGGCTTGTAGAACAGCGCAATGCGCTCGGACGATGGACTTTCCAGCAGGAATTCGACCTCGAACGGCTTGCCGTCTTTCATCAACTTCTGATCAACGATCTCGTAACCCGCTTCTTTCAGCAGCCTCGTCGCCTGACGCAGGTTATTGCGCACGTTCTCCGGATTGCCAGAAACAGGATTTTCGTACGGCTTCGCCAAAATCTCCGGCGGGATGTGCTCATACACTCCCTCCAGAAGTGGCAATTCCAAACCTACCGGAATTCCGGTCGCGGCAAGCTCGGTGCCTTCGAAATAACTGTTGATGCGGCTGTACTGTCCGTAAAACAGTTGCTTGTTCATCTCCTCGAAATCGAAGGCATAGTTGAAGGCGCGGCGAACCCGCTTGTCCTTGAACATCTCCCTGCGGATATTGAAAACGAATGCCTGCATTCCACCGGCATCATTGACCTTGAATTCCTGGCGCACGACCCGCTTTTCGGTCGCGGCCGGAAAGTCGTACGCTGTCGCCCAGTTCTTGGCCGACGACTCGTTGATCCAGTCGGCTTGATCGGCCTTGAAGGCCTCGAGCGAAACGGTGGTGTCACGATAATATTCGTATCGCAGCTCGTCGAAATTGTTCTGACCGAGCCGCACCGGAAGCTTGGCGCCCCAATAGTCCTTTACGCGCTCGAGCGTGATCGAGCGGCCCGCGACGAATTCCTTGATGCGATACGGGCTCGACCCAAGCGGTTTCTCCAGCGTGGTCGCGCTGATGTCGCGTTTGCGGCCTTCGCTATCCGTGCCTTCCCACCAATGCTTCGGCAGCACCGGAAGCTGACCCACGATCTGCGGCAGCTCGCGATTGTTCGGCGCGTCGAAAGTGAACTTGATCTCGCGTTCGCCCGCCTTCTCGGCCTTCACCACATGGCGATAGTAGGATCCGCGGCTTGGGCTGAACTTCTTGAAACTCTCGAACGAAAAAATCACGTCGTCCGGTGTTACGGGTTTGCCGTCGTGCCACCGCGCTTCTGGGCGCAAGCGATAGATCACCCAGGAGTAGTCGGCTGGGTGCGAGACGGCTTCCGCAAGCAGGCCATACTCGGTCGCGACCTCGTCCTGCGACGGCGTCATCAGCGTTTCGTAGATCAAGCCCGAAGAGCCGCCGAACGCGCCCTTCACGCCCGCGACAACAAGGTTGAAGCTATCGAACGTACCGATCGAAATCTGCCGCGCAGTTCCGCCCTTGGGAGCATCGGGTTTGATGTAGTCGAATCGGGCGAAGCCCTGAGGATATTTGACGTCTCCGAACAGTGAGAGCGCGTGGTACCAAGGCGCCTCGGTCGCTTGGGCGTATGCAGTATCGATCAGCGGGACGTCGGCCAGCACGCTGAGCGTTGGCAGCGCTGCGATTGCGGCTCCGCTCTGGAGAAGGTGTCGTCGGGAAATGCTCAAGAGGCTGACCCTGTGGTTGTGTTGAAAAACATCGCACTCGCCTCACGATATGGGCGTCTCAAGATACGGATCAAAACGAAAACAGCGTCAGAGCAGATTATGTCGGTTTTTCGCTGTGATACCACCCCGTTTCCGGTGCCCTTGCGGCGAAACGTCCTAGCCCCGCTGCGGTGGAATTATCCCGGAACTGCCTGAACGACGCCGGTTATTCAACAAACCAACGCTCGGCTGGCACGCGGCTCGCGCAATCTTGAACGCATACGACAACAGCCAGGCAACCATTGCCCGGCCGTTGAAGAATCTGTCTTACGCGTAATGAATAGCGCTTACTTCGCAGCCACAGGACGGGCTGCGGGATTATCCGAAAGTGTGCGCAGATAATCGATCACGTCAGCTCGCTCGCTGTCCTTGGTGAGACCCGCGAACGCCATGTTGGTACCGGGAATATATCCCTTCGGCGACGTCAGAAACTTGTTGAGACCGTCGAAGTCCCATTTACCCGGTTTGCCCTTGATACCCGCCGAATAATTGAAACCCGCGAGCGCGGCATGATCGCGATTCACGACACCGAACAGATTGGGACCAACCTTGTTCGGACCACCCTTTTCAAACGTATGGCAAGCAGCGCATTTCTTGGCAGCGGTCGCGCCACGCTCAGCCGACGCGCTCGCAAGCAGCTTTTCGATCGGTTCGGCGGGAGCCGCCGCCGCGGCAGCCCCACCGGCCTTTTCGGGCTCCTTGGCCACGATCTCAAAACCAGGCTTTTCGATCTTGGGATGCGAAAAAATCGCTGCAGCAGCAAAACTTGTGACGAGAATCGTGAGACAGGTCGCCAGCACCGCGCCCATGATCTTGTTGAGTTCGAAGGAGTCCATAGACGTCAGGCTCCGGGCCAGATGAGAAACAGGACCAAGAATCGGCCCTTTTGTATCGATTTCGTCTCGGCTCACAGTGCGCGTGCACCGCCGCAAGAACAGCGGATGAGATAACGGTTTGCCCTTGTTCTGGCAACCCGTATAAACGCGCGAACCGTTGAAAACACCCGCCAATTTCGCATCCATCTGATCCGGTCGCACAGTCGCTAATGGCCCGTTCCGACACCCTCATTCTGATTCCGGCGCGGATGGCAGCGACCCGTCTTCCGGGTAAGCCGTTGAAGGATATCGGCGGTCTTCCGATGATCGTCCATGTTGTGCGCCGGGCGATGGACGCCGGTATTGGTCGGGTGGCGGTCGCGACCGATTCGCCGCAGATCGCGGCTGCGGTCAAAAGCCACGGCGGCGAGGCGGTCATGACCCGGGCCGATCATCCCTCAGGCTCGGACCGGATTTTCGAAGCCCTTGGCACAATCGACGCAGGCAACACCATTGCCACGATCATCAACGTGCAGGGCGACCTGCCCACCATCGCCCCGGAAGACATCCGCGCCGTTGTGACGCCGCTCGAAGACAAAAACGTCGATATCTCGACGCTCGCTGCCGTGATCCACAACGCCGATGAACATGCCAATCCCAACGTGGTCAAACTGGTCGGTACCTCGGCTGGCCCGAACCGCCTGCGCGCGCTTTATTTCACCCGTGCGACCGCGCCCACCGGCGACGGGCTGCGCTATCACCACATCGGGCTTTACGCCTATCGGCGCGAGGCTCTGGCCCGTTTCGTCGCCCTGCCGCCCTCCCCGCTCGAGCAACGCGAGAAACTCGAGCAGCTACGGGCGCTGGAAGCGGGCATGCGCATCGACGCAATGATCGTTGACTCGGTGCCGCTGGGGGTCGATACGCCTGACGACCTTGAGACCGCCCGCAGCATACTCGCAGGCGGATCGTCCACACGACAATGAGCGCATGATGAAAATCGCCTTCCAGGGAGAGCTTGGCGCCAACTCCCATCTCGCCATCTCCGAAGCTTATCCGGACGCAACAGCGCTGCCCTGCGCGACGTTCGAGGACGCGCTGGCCGCGATCTCAAGCGGTGAGGCCGAGCTCGGCATGATTCCGATCGAAAACTCGGTGGCCGGTCGCGTCGCGGACATTCACCACCTGCTGCCGCATTCCGGGCTTTTCATCATCGGCGAATGGTTTCTGCCGATCCGGCATCAGTTGATGGGCGTACGCGGCACAAAGCTCGAAGACATCAAGACCGTCGAGAGCCACGTTCACGCACTGGGGCAGTGCCGCAACATCATCCGCAAACTGAAGATCAGGCCGATCGTCGCCGGCGATACCGCAGGCTCCGCACGCATCGTGGCGGAGCGCGGCGACAAGAGTGCCGCTTCTATTGCATCGCGCCTCGCCGCAGAGATCTACGATCTCGATATTCTCGCCGAGGACATCGAGGACGAAGCTCATAACACCACTCGCTTCGTGGTGCTGGCGCGCGAGCCGCAATGGGCGAAGCAAGGATCGGGGCCGCTGGTCACGACGTTTGTTTTCAACGTGCGCAACTTGCCGGCCGCGCTCTACAAGGCGATGGGCGGTTTCGCCACCAACGGCGTCAACATGACGAAGCTGGAAAGCTACATGGTGGACGGTAATTTCTTCGCCACACAATTCTATTCGGACGTCGACGGTCATCCGGACGATCGCGGGCTGGCGTTTGCGCTGGAAGAGCTCAAGTTCTTTTCAAAGGAATTCCGCATCATGGGCGTGTATCCCGCACACCCGTTCCGCGCGACCTTTGGCCAAGGCTAACCAAGGCAATAAGCCTTATGCCGCAGCGCGTTTTCCAAGCTGGAAAGCGTCCGCAAGCAGGCTGTAGGAACGCTTGCGCGCTTCGTGATCGAACACGGCCGTGATCACCATCAGCTCATCCGGTTTGCTTTCCGCGATCAGCGGTTCGAGCTTGCGCATCACTGTTGCGGGGCCGCCCACGAACAGGCGCGAACGATTACGCTGAACCGACATGCGTTCGCCGTCCGAATAAGGATACGCCAGTGCTTCCTCGACGCTCGGCAGCGGCAGATACTGCCCGCGATCGCGCCGCAGACGATTGAGGTCCGCCGACGACGCAAGCTTTTCTGCTTCCGCGTCGTTCTCAGCAACTATCGCTGCAACGGCCAGAATGGCGTGCGGCCCGGTACGCCATTGCGATGGCTTAAAACGGGCGCGGTAGTGGATCATCGCGTCGATCGCGTCGTGAGATGCGAAGTGATGCGCGAACGCAAAGCCCATGCCGATCTGCGCCGACAAATCCGAACTGTAGTCGCTCGATCCCAGCAGCCAGATCGGCGGCAGCGGCGCATCATCAGGCATCGCCACCACGCTATGGTAGGGATGACCTTCTGGGAATTCGCGCGTTTCCCACAACGTCAGTTCGAGCAGGCGTTCGAGAAAGTCATCACCTTCGCGCCCATCGAGTTTATTGCGCAATGCATGCATCGTCGCACGATCGGTGCCGGGCGCGCGGCCAAGGCCAAGATCGATGCGGCCGGGAAACAACGCCTCCAGCATCTTGAAGCGCTCGGCGACCACAAGCGGCGCATGGTTCGGCAACATCACGCCACCAGAACCAACGCGGATGCGCTCGGTCACGGCAGCGATCTGGCCAATCATCAAGTCGGGTGCAGGACTCGCGACCGACGACAGATTGTGATGTTCGGCGAGCCAGTAACGCACATAGCCCAATTGATCCGCATGCTTCGCAAGATCGATGCTGTTGCGAAGCGCAGCTGACGGTTTGGTTGCTGTCGTGACGACGGAAAGGTCGAGAATGGACAATGGAAGCATAACATCAAGGTAATGACTCGCAGCCTCCGCACAAACGACCCAAGGGGTCAAAATCACCATTTTTCCGAGGTTTTTCCAGCGACTACATTGACTGAGTGGGCGAGTTTTATTGGTAACTTCTAGCTAACCATTATGATGGGCCAACGATATGCAAAATAACCGTTTAGATTGACATAAATTTCAGCTTATACGGCATATTTGACAGCTATTTTGGCCCACTATCTTATTTCTAAATCAAATACTTATACTCAATTTGGGCAGATTCCCATCGTCATAATCTGACTAGTGGGCTATCTAGCTTAACCTCTCCCGCTTATATTTAGCCTCACCAAACCATCGCAAAAGTGACGGCAAACCTGTGGCAGACGCCGCGGGCAGAAAAACCCGATGGCAAACCCGTGGCAAGCATCACGGACAGCAAATTTCGAGGGGATTATGGGTTCGTCTGCGTCGTCCGGAGCCAACAGCTCGCCCGTGCAAAAGCGCCCGGCCATCTCGTTCGAGTTCTTTCCGCCGAAGACCGAGGAGATGGAGCGCAGTCTCTGGGAAACAATCAAGCGTCTCGCGCCGCTCAGTCCCTCGTTCGTTTCGGTGACCTATGGCGCCGGCGGCTCGACTCGCGAGCGCACCCACGCGACGATCGCGCGCATCCTCAAAGAGACATCGCTGACGCCAGCCGCTCATCTGACCTGCGTCGATGCTTCGCGCGGCGAGATCGATGACGTGGTCGCGAGCTATCACGACACCGGTGTCCGCCACATCGTGGCGCTACGCGGCGATCCGGCTGCAGGCATGGGCACCGCATACACCGCGCATGCCGACGGCTATCAAAGCTCGGCCGAACTCGTGAGCGCGATCAAGCGGCGTTACTCCGATATCGAAGTGTCGGTCTCGGCCTACCCGGAGAAGCACCCGGAAAGCACGAACTACGACGCGGACATCGACATGCTCAAGGCCAAGGTCGATGCGGGCGCGGATCGCGCCATCACACAGTTCTTCTTCGATAACGATCTCTACAACCGTTACGTCGATCGCGTTCGCGAACGCGGCATTACGATTCCGATCGTGCCGGGTATCCTTCCCGTACAAAACTTCAAGCTGGCGAAGAACTTCGCAACCCGCGCCGGCGCAACGGTGCCGTCATGGCTCGCCGAAAAATTCGACGGCTTGGATGACGATGCCGAAACCCGCAAGCTGGTCGCGGCAACGGTGGCCGCGGGACAGGTGCAGAAGCTGTTCAAGAACGGCGTCGATAACTTTCATTTCTACACCATGAACCGGGCCGATCTCGTGTTCGCGATCAGCCATCTGCTTGGCTTCCGCGCCAACGGTTCACAGAGGGCAGCGTGATAACGCTGATATCTAAATTTTTCATGTCATCACCGGGTTTGTCCCGATGATCCCGATCACAGAGACATGGCCCTCATAAGCAG
>JAKFUP010000001.1 GCA_021732625.1 Hyphomicrobiales bacterium | reverse complement strand
CGCATCGAACTCGCGCTGGCTGAGGCCTATCGGGTGCTCAAACCCGGCGGACGCTTTCTCTGTCTGGAATTCTCCAACGTCGATGTACCCGGCCTCGACCGGATCTATGACTTCTTCTCATTCAAGGTAATCCCGCCGCTCGGCCGCGCGGTCACCGGCGACGCCGAGTCGTATCAGTATCTCGTCGAATCAATCCGCAAGTTTCCACGTCCGCCGGTATTCGCCGACATGATCCGCGCCGCCGGGTTTGCACGCGTGACCTGGCAGCCGATGTCGGGCGGCGTCGTGGCAATGCATTCGGGCTGGCGTTTGTGATTTCTGCGTTCACTCATACCGTGCGCCTGATGCGCGCCGGCTTCGTATTCGCGCGCGAAGGCGTGTTCGGCGTCGTCGATCCGGCACCCCTGCCACCGCCTGCGCAGCTTGCATTGCGCATGGCGCGATTGATCGAACGTCCGGGCGTCAAATCCGGCGCGCGGCTATCGCGTGCGTTGACCCGGCTCGGGCCGACTTACGTCAAACTTGGACAGTTTCTTGCGACGCGCCCCGATGTCGTCGGCGTCGCAATCGCTCGCGATCTGGAAAGTTTGCAGGATCGCTTGCCGCCATTTCCACAGACCGAGGCCGAAACAATTGTCGCGACCTCGCTGGAACGGCCACTGGCACAGGCGTTTGCGACCTTCGGTCCATCGGTCGCCGCGGCCTCAATCGCACAGGTCCATCGTGCAGAGACCGAGCATGATGGCGTCCGCCGCAGCGTCGCAGTCAAAGTATTACGCCCAAATATAGCGGCGCGCTTCCGGCGTGATCTTCGCTCTTTCATGTTCATGGCGCGCAAAGCCGAAGAGCATTCCGCTGAAGCGCAGCGGTTGCGCATGGTCGAGGTCTTCGAGACGTTGTCGCGCTCGGTTGCAATGGAAATGGATTTACGGCTGGAAGCCGCTGCGATGTCGGAGCTGGCCGAGAATACGCGCGACGATCTGGATTTCCGCACTCCGAGTGTGGATTGGGATCGCACCAGCCATTCGGTGCTGACGATGGAATGGATCGATGGCATCGCGCTGAACGATCACGCGGGTCTGAAGGCCGCAAATGTCGATCTCCCGGATCTTGGCCGTAAGGTGATCCAGAGCTTTTTACGTCACGCGCTCCGCGACGGCTTTTTCCATGCCGACATGCATCCGGGCAATCTGTTCGTCGACAAGGAAGGCCGCCTCGTCGCCGTCGATTTCGGCATCATGGGCCGGCTCGGCATGAAGGAGCGGCGCTTTCTCGCCGAGATCCTCCTTGGCTTTATCACGCGCGATTATCATCGCGTTGCTGAAGTGCATTTCGAGGCGGGCTACGTCCCAGCGCATCATTCGATCGAGAATTTTGCACAAGCCATCCGCGCCATCGGCGAGCCAATTCACAATCGCACCGCCGAGGAGATTTCGATGGCGCGATTGCTGACCTTGCTGCTCGAGATTACTGCCTTGTTCGATATGCGCACGCGCCCGGAATTAATCCTGCTGCAAAAGACCATGGTCGTGGTCGAGGGCGTCGCGCGCAGCTTCGATGCGAAGTTCGACATATGGACCACAGCCGAGCCAGTGGTCCGTGAATGGATCGAGCGCAACCTCGGCCCGGTCGGACGTATCGCAGGCGCGGTCAGCGGCGCAAGCGAACTCGGGCGAATCATGTCGGGCCTGCCGGCAATCGCGGCGCGCTCGGTCGCCGTGCTCGAGCAATTCGACGCTGCCACCCGCAATGGTCTGATCCTCGCGCCAGAGACGATCGAGGCCATCGGGCGGGCGGAAGCGCGACGCAATCGGTGGAGCGCCGTAGCATTGTGGGTCATAGCGTTGGCTTTTCTTGGCATTCTCTGGTCAATCCACAAATGATATCATTGCAATCATTATCTTGATTGCGATGATATCATCGCATAATCTATCCGCGATATTGGAAGATCGCGCATGGCCAGCCTCACCGTCCGCAAACTCGACGAAGCTCTCAAAGCCCAGCTTCGGCTGCGTGCCGCGCGACATGGCCGCTCGGTTGAGGATGAGGTGCGCACAATCCTGCGTGAGGCAACCCACGAAGGCGCACCTCAGGTTCGTCGGCAAGAGCACCAGCGCGCTCCTGAAATCAAAAGCATGCCCACGCTATCAAGCGTGGCTTCGTCGACTGGTTTTAAAGTCACGCTCATCATTGGCGGCGGCATCGCCGCATATAAAGCGCTCGATCTGATCCGCCGCCTCAAAGAGCGCGATGTCCATGTCCGCTGCGTACTGACGCGCGGAGCCCAGCAATTCGTCACGGCCCTCAGTGCAAGCGCGCTGGCGCATGAGCATGTCTATACGGATTTGTTCGATCCCAAGAGCGAGTTCGATGCAGGACATATTCGCCTCGCGCGCGACTGCGACATGATCGTCGTCGCGCCTGCGACTGCCGATCTGATGGCCAAGATGGCTCACGGCCATGCCGACGATCTCGCAACCGCGATCCTGCTTGCGAGCAATCGTCCTGTACTGCTGGCGCCGGCAATGAATCCGCTGATGTGGAATAACCCATCGACGCGCCGCAATCTGGCTCAGTTGAAAACCGATGGCATTCTTGTGATCGGCCCGAACGCTGGTGAAATGGCCGAAGCCAATGAAGCCGGTATCGGCCGCATGGCTGAGCCGATCGAGATCGCCAATGCTGCGATGGAAATACTACGGCCCGCACCCGTCGGACCGCTGGTCGGTAAGCGTATCCTGATTACGGCTGGCCCCACACATGAACCAATTGACCCGGTCCGCTACATCGCCAACCGCTCGTCAGGCAAGCAAGGCTTTGCCATTGCGGCCTCTGCCGCCGCCGCAGGCGCCAACGTGACATTGGTCTCTGGGCCCGTTGGTTTGAACGATCCGCCGGGCGTTCGCGTCATTCGTGTCGAAGCCGCGCGGGACATGCTCAGGCAGGTCGAAGACGCACTGCCTGCGGATATAGCGATCTTCGCGGCGGCTGTCGCCGACTGGCGCGTGGCGCGCGAGGGCGATCAGAAAATCAAAAAAACATCGTCGGGCATGCCGCCGCTGCAGCTCGTCGAAAATCCCGACATTCTCGCGACCATATCCAAGCTGAAACAGAAGCGGCCACCGCTCGTAATCGGCTTCGCCGCCGAAACCGAGCACCTGATCGATAACGCGATGTCGAAGCTGTTACGCAAAGGCTGCGACTGGATCGTCGCGAACGACGTTTCGCCGTCGGGCGGAGTGATGGGCGGCGACCGCAACACGGTTCATCTGCTGATGAAGGGCAAAAGCGGCGGCGAAACGAAAATCGAATCGTGGCCCGCGATGATGAAAGACGATGTGGCATCGGCGCTGGTCGATCGCATCGCCCGGGAAATCTCTGCCGCGGAGTCAACATGAGCGCAACCCCCGTGATCGAAGTTCAGCGATTACCCCACGCAGACGGATTGGCGCTGCCGGCCTACCACAGCGTGCTGGCCGCCGGGATGGACCTGCTCGCTGCGGTTCCCGAGAACGAACCACTCATACTGGCAGCAGGGAAGCGCGCCGTTGTGCCGACCGGACTGATGATTGCGCTGCCGCCGGGATACGAGGCGCAAGTACGCCCTCGCTCAGGCCTCGCGGCCAAACACGGCGTCACGGTGCTCAACGCCCCGGGAACAATCGATGCCGATTACCGCGGCGAAATCGGCGTTTTGCTGATCAATCACGGGAATACGGACTTCACCATCCAGCGCGGCGAGCGTATCGCTCAGATGGTGATCGCACCCGTTAGCCAAGCCCGGTTCACCCCGGTCGCCGCACTCTCGGAAACCGGCCGTGGCAGCGGCGGATTCGGCTCCACCGGCCGCTAAGGCCACCCTCCTTTTGCGCAATTTGACCTAACCTTTTCGCGTTCACGATCTGGACTCTTACGGCCTGACTCCGCTCGGGGTTATTGTCGAATGATTCGCGCTGTGATGCGGCCGCCGCGCGGAGAGAGAACGTGCGCGGGCGTTCGAAGCTTGAAAGCCAGACCGCGGCCTTCGGTCGCCCGCATCGGCCGTAGATCGCAGCGCGCGGCAGTTGGGGCATCCATGTCAGGCGTGATTGCGACCATGCGTCGGATATTGTTGTCGTGCACCGCGCTCGCACGCCGCTGCCGTACCGGTGTTGTAACCATCGCGATCTCGACAATGACGTCGTCCGCCTATGCGGCTGACGCGACAGGATTTGGCGAATCGATCCTCCATCTGCTCAATCTCGACCGGCAGGAACTGGCCGCGCTGACCACAGCCGCAGCAGTACTTGGCTTTACCGTGTTCGCAACCATCCTCTTGATTCGCACCCGAGTCCGCGCCGCCGACAACGATATGCGAATGCGTTTGCGCAATCAGGCGCTGCAGGTCGAGGCTGATCGGTTTCGGGCATTGCTGTTTGCCGAGCCACAGGTGTTGATCGCATGGCCGGCCGGCGAAGAGCGCCCGCAGATCAGCGGTGACTTGTCGCTATTGCTGCCACACGCCACCGATCCGCATCAACGCGTACTGGCATTCGGAACCTGGTTGCACCCCGAACCGGCCCTTCAACTCGACCGGGCTATCGAATCCCTGCGCAATGACGGCGAAAGTTTCACCCTGCACCTGACAACATCGATCGGCCGGTCCATCGAAGCGATCGGCCGCGCCATCGGTGGGCAGGCCATCGTCCGCATTCGCGAACTGAGCGGCATCCGCCGCGATCACGCCGAGCTGACCCAAAAGTACAAAGCATTGCTCGCGGAGACGGAAATCCTTCGTACCTTTGCTGCCGCCGTGCCCGCACCGGTCTGGACGCGCGACACCGGCGGCCAGCTCGGCTTTGCCAACGCGGCCTATGCTGAGGCGACCGAAGCCGGTTCCCCGCAGGATGCCGTCAGTCGAAATCTTGAACTGCTCGACAGCGCTGACCGCGAAGACATGGCGCATACGCTCGCGACCGAGGGCGCGTTCGGCGCGCGGCTGCCGGTCGCCATTCGTGGCGAGCGCCGTATATTCGATGTCCGCGCGATGCGCGTGCCGCAGGGCAGCGCTGGCATTGCCATCGACGTCACCGAAGCCGCCACGCTGAAAGCGGCGCTTGAGCAGATGGCGGAAGCACACCGCCGCACGCTCGATCAGCTGTCCTCCGGTGTCGCGGTGTTCGACGGTCAGCGGCGGCTTGCATTCTACAACGACTCCTACAGCAGGCTCTGGGATCTTGATCGCGCTTTCCTCGACACCTTCCCGGACGATTCGAGCGTGCTAGATCGCTTGCGCGCGGCGCGCAAAATCCCTGAACAACAGGACTTCCGCGGCTGGAAAGCCAAACTGTACGAGGCATACCGCGCAGTCGAACCTGCCAAAGACACGTGGTATCTGCCGGATGGCCGCGCCATCAGCATCGTGACCACCCCTAACCCGGAAGGTGGCGTCACCTACCTGTTCGATGATGTTACCGAGAGTCTGGAACTGGCGCGCCGCTTCGACAAACTTATCCGCGTTCAGCAAGAATCGATCGACAACCTGGTCGAGGCCGTCGCTGTGTTCGGCAGCAACGGCCGCGCTCAGCTTTTCAATCCGGCTTTCGCAAAAATGTGGAAGCTCTCGACCGAAGCACTGCAACAGCAACCGCATATCGACATGGTCGAGGGCTGGTGCAGGCCCTTGTTCGACGATTCAATCGTCTGGCAAACACTGCGTAATGCTGTGACAGGCATTGAGAACCGCTCACCGGTTCCGCTCAGGCTCGAGCGCAAGGATGGCAGCGTGCTCGACAGCACAACGATGCCGCTGCCCGATGGCGCGACCATGCTTACTTTCCAGGACATCACCGATACGGTGAATGTCGAGCGCGCCCTGCGCGAGCGCAACGAAGCACTTGAAACGGCTGACCAGATGAAGGTCGATTTCGTCCACCACGTATCGTACGAATTGCGCTCTCCGCTGACGACAATTATCGGCTTCGCGCATTTTCTCAGCGATCCATCAACCGGGCCGTTGAGCGAAAAGCAGAGCGAGTATCTCAGCTATATCACCACTTCGACAAATGCTCTGCTGGCGATCATCAACAACATCCTCGATCTCGCGACCATCGATGCCGGCGCGATGACGCTGGACCTCAGTCAGGTTGATATCGGGTCGGCGATCAATGCAGCGGCCGAAGGCATTCAGGACAGGCTCGCGCGCGACCACATCAAGCTCAGAATCGACATCGACCCATCACTCGGCGACTTCATCGCTGACGAACGGCGCGTTGTGCAGGTGCTGTATAATCTGCTCGCCAACGCCGTCGGCTTCTCGCCGCAAGATAGCGCTGTATCGATCATAGCGGCACGTAACGATCATCACGTTACTTTCAGCGTTACGGACTCGGGCCCAGGCATTGCACCCGACGTCAAAGACAAGGTGTTCAATTGGTTTGCCAGTTACGCCAACGGATCGAATCATCGTGGCGCAGGGCTTGGCCTGTCGCTGGTGCGGTCGTTCGTTGAGTTGCACGGCGGCAAAGTCCGGATCGATTCTACCGTCGGAAAAGGAACCACAGTCAGCTGCGACTTTCCGCTGGATCAGTCAGCGCATCGTAACGCCGCCGAATGACAGAGCCTGCCAATCCTCCTGTTTCGTTCTCGGTGGCGCTCGCCAACGAAACCGCAACAGCCCAGTTGATGGCCGACCTCGCGCTATTAACAGGTGCCGGCGACGTCATCACGCTCACTGGCGATCTCGGCGCTGGCAAAACCGCCGCTGCGCGCGCGATGCTTCGGTATCTGGCCAGCGACCCCACCCTGGAGGTGCCAAGCCCGACTTTCACTTTGGTTCAGGACTACGATCTGGGGCCGTTGTCCGTGCTGCACGCGGACCTCTACCGCATCAACGATCCGGGCGAGCTGGAAGAAATCGGGCTCGCACCTCTGCCGCAAGGCGTCATGGCCCTGATCGAATGGCCCGAACGTGCAGCGGGAATGCTGCCGCCAAGCCGTATCGATATCGCGCTCACTCATCGGCCTGCGATGGGCTCAGGTGCACGCGTTGCCGAGATCACAGGTTTTGGCAGCGCCGCCGCAAAAGTGGCGCGTCTCGAATCGCTGCGGCAGTTTCTGGATCTTGCGGGCTACAGCGACGCGCGGCGCGAACGTATGCCCGGCGACGCTTCGACACGATCATATGCGCGGCTGCATCGAGGCAATATCTCGACCATCCTGATGAATGCACCAAAGCGGCCCGATGGACCGGCGGCCTATGACGGCAAGTCCTATAGTGCCGCCGTGCATCTGGCCGAAGACGTCAAGCCGTTCGTCGCGATCGCCGGCGGGTTGCGCGAGCGCGGCTTCTCCGCGCCGGAGATACACCACGCCGACCTGGACAGTGGTTTGTTGATCACCGAAGACTTCGGTACAGCATTGTTCGTCGAAGGTTCGCCTCCAGCGCCGATCGCCGAACGCTATCAAGCCGCGGCCGACATGCTGGCCGCGCTGCACGGCGATCCGTTGCCGGACATATTGCCGATCGCGCCACATATTGATTATCCCGTGCCTGTGTTCAGCACTGATGCACTGCTGATCGAAATCGGACTGATGCTGGAGTGGTATCTGCCGGATCGTGGCATAGCGCCGAATGACAACCTGCGCGCCGATTTCGTGATGATGTGGCGCAGGATTCTGGACAAGATCGCGGACACGCCCCGGACCTGGGTGCTGCGCGACTTCCACTCGCCCAACCTGATCTGGCTTGAGAATCGCGAAGCAACCAGAAAAGTCGGTATTCTCGATTTTCAGGATGCCGTGCTCGGCCCCGCTGCCTACGATCTGGTCTCGCTCCTGCAAGATGCCCGCGTCGATGTTCCGGAGGACATCGAGCTTGCGATGCTGACGCGCTATGTCCGCGCGCGGAAGACGGCCGATCCAGCTTTCGATCCGGGAGCTTTCGCCGAGACCTATGCGGTGATGTCGGCGCAACGCAACACGCGGCTGCTCGGCACGTTTGCGCGGCTCAATCGCCGCGACGGCAAGCCGCAATATCTTGCCCATCAGCCTAGGGTCTGGCGGTATCTGAACCGCTCGCTGGCTCATCCTTATCTGGCATCCCTGCGGAGCTGGTACGAAACCAATGTTCCGGCACCCGCGCGCCCGGTCTGACGCTTAAAGGCCGACATCCTTTTACGAATTGTTAGCCACGGCTGCCCTAATCTGGAGGGTGATACTCTGTGTCTGGAGCCCATGGCTATGGCAAGCGAACGACGAACCGGCGAACGCGTGACCTTCGAGCGCGGCTATACCGCGCAAATGATGGGGATCGACGGAACGTGGCGGCGGAACTGCACCATGGAAGACGTCTCCGAGACCGGAGCAAAGCTCACTGTCGCGGGTTCTGTGGAAGGCCTGCATTTGAAGGAATTTTTCCTGCTGTTGTCCTCCACTGGTCTTGCCTATCGCCGCTGCGAACTGTCCTGGGTTAACGGCGAACAGATCGGCGTCAACTTCCTCAAGCAGATCGACAAGAAAAAGAAACCATCTCGCCGGCAGGCTGCGGAGGCCTGAGCCAACGATGGCATGACTTACGGCGTCCGTCGCACCGTTGTCATCTTGATCTCCTAGAGCGAGCCGCCTGCGGCGCTTTGACGAACCGATTCGCGGGACACGGCGCAAAGATTCGCGCTAGACTAAGATAACAGGCTCTGACGAATTTCATGCCCACACGCCCAACCACTGCCATGGTCCTCGCCGCCGGTCTCGGCGTCCGGATGCGGCCATTGACGAATACCACGCCGAAACCGCTGGTGCCCGTTGCCGGCAAGGCCCTGCTCGATCACGCGCTCGACAAACTCGCCGGGGTTGGCATCAAGACTGTCGTGGTCAACGTGCATTATCTGCCCGACCAGATCATTTCCCACGTTGCTGGACGCACTGCTCCGCGAATCGCCATTTCCGACGAACGCGATACGATCCTCGGCACGGGCGGTGCCGTGGTGAAGGCGCTGCCACAACTTGGCAACAAGCCGTTCTACCACGTCAATGCCGACACCATGTGGATCGACGGCGTGCAATCGAACCTGGCCCGGCTGGCGGCTGCGTTCGATCCAGCAAAAATGGATATTCTGCTGTTGATGGCTCCGACTGCGAGTAGCATCGGCTATTCCGGAAATGGCGATTACGCGATGCTTCCCGATGGCGCATTGCGCCGCCGCAAGGAATATCAGGTGGTTCCGTTCGTCTATGCGGGCGCAGCCATCATGTCGCCCGCGATCTTTGCCGATGCACCGCGTGGCGAGTTCTCGCTGACCAAAAGCTTCGATCGCGCCAACGAGCAGGAACGACTGTTCGGGTTGCGGCTTGACGGCACCTGGATGCATGTCGGCACACCGGATGCGGTTCATGCGGCGGAACGGGCATTTCTGGCCAGTGTCGCCTGAGCGTTAGCTATTTCCGGTGTCCATCCAGCCATGACATGATGCGCTCTGACCGTTCGAATCAGGCCCTTCATGCGCGTCTTCAATATCCCTGCTTCCGCGCCGTTTCTCTCGACTGTCATCGCCACGCTGGTCGATGGCGTGCTGGTGGACGGCTTCAATGCGCGCACCCATCCTGAACGGCTGGCCGATGCAACGATCTATCTTCCGACACAACGCGCCGCGCGGATGGCACGCGATGTCTTTCTCGACGTTCTGAATGCACAGGCTGCGGTACTGCCGCGCATCGTCGTGCTCAACGACATCGACGAAGACGAAGTTGCGTTTGCCGAAGCAACATCGCTGACGCCGGGCAGCGAAGCCGCGCTGGATTTGCCGGCGGCACTCGGGGGCATGGAGCGGCGTCTGCTTTTGGCAAAGCTGGTCGCGGCATGGGCCGCACGATTGCCGGCGCGCACAGGGGAAGCCTCGCTTGTCGCAGGAGGTCCGGCGCAGATTCTGGCACTCGCCGACGATCTGGCGCGGCTGATGGATGACATGGCCACGCGCGGCGTCGACTGGAACAATCTCGAACGGCTGGTGCCAAGCGAATACGACGAATACTGGCAACTAACCCTCCGGTTTATCGATATCGCACGTCAGTCTTGGCCCGAGGTTCTGACCCGGCTCGGCAAGATCGAGAGCGTCGACCGACGCGACCGCCTGATCGCGGCAGAAGCAGAACGGCTGAAGACTCATAACTCGGGGCCAGTGATTGCCGCAGGCTCGACCGGCTCGATGCCTGCGACCGCGCGGTTTCTCAAGGCCATTGCCGAGCTGCCGAATGGCGCCGTGGTGCTGCCCGGCCTCGACATCCACCTTGAGGACGACGCGTGGCGGATGATCGGCGGTGACGACGGGACCGATGATATCGCGCCCGCATCGAGTCACCCGCAATTCGCACTCCGAGCATTGCTGGCGCGCTTCGGCATCTTGCGCAGGGACGTGATTCAGCTCGGTGACATTTCGCCGCCCGGCCGCGACGTACTGATATCGGAAGCGCTGCGGCCGTCCGATGCAACTGCACAGTGGCATCGGCGGCTCGCGGAGCCCGATATCGCCCAACATATCTCGCGAGGACTGCAATCGCTCGCCGTTGCCGAGACGCCCAATTCCGAGATGGAGGCGCTGACGATCGCGGTTACCATGCGCGAGGCGGTCGCGGACAACCGTTCTGCGGCATTGGTGACGCCGGATCGTGCGCTGGCGCGCCGGGTGATGGCGGCGCTCGACCGATGGAATCTGACGTTCGACGATTCCGGCGGCGATTCGCTGATGGATACGTCGGCGGGTCTGTTCGCGCGGCTGGTTGCGGAAGCCGCTTCTGAACAACTGGCTCCGCCCGTATTGCTGGCGCTGCTCAAGCATCCCCTGTTCCGTCTCGGCAAAACCACCGGCGGCTGGCGACGAGCGATCGAAACGCTTGAGATCGCGGTGCTGCGCGGCCCGCGACCGGCGGCGGGAAGCATGGGGCTGGCTCATGACTTCAGAATTTTCCGCGACGAACTGACAAAACTCAAGCAAGGCAAGCCATCGCTGATCCATGGATCCGAAGCCGGCGCTCGACTTGCTGACGCTCAGTTGGATGCCGCGCAGAATCTGATTGCGGCGTTCCACGAGGCGCTGAAGCCGCTCGAAGCGATGCAGCAGACAAAGTTGCATGATTTTGCTGCGCTGGTCGCGCGCCATCGGAGCGCGCTCGAAGCATTCTCGCAAGACGCCGACGGCAGTATTGCAGCCTATCAGGGCACGGACGGCGAAACGCTCGAAAGCGCATTGGCTGATTTTGCCATGGCGGCCGGCGATGCCGCCGCCAATGCGCTGGCAACATCGCTTGGCGATTATCCCGGCCTGTTTCAGACCGCATTCGCCGACCAGATCGTTCGTCAACGTCTGCGTCCCGATGCGCTGTTGCACATTTACGGTCCGCTCGAAGCGCGTTTGACGCAACACGATCGCGTGATTCTGGGAGGGCTGGTCGAGAATGTGTGGCCACCCGCACCGCGCAACGATCCATGGCTCAGCCGTCCGATGCGTCAGCAGCTCGGCCTCGATCTGCCCGAACGGCGCATCGGTCTCGCAGCACATGATTTCGCGCAATTGCTCGGCGCACCGGATGTCATTCTCACTCATGCTGCGAAAACCGGCGGCTCGCCTGCGGTCGCCTCGCGCTTCCTGCACCGGCTTGAGGCGGTTGCCGGCGCAGAGCGTTGGCAGGCCGTCAAAGATGCCGGGCAAAAGTATCTGCACTATGCCGAAGCGCTGGATCGTCCAGTTCAGCCACCGCAACCCTGTCCGCAACCGCAACCAAGACCGCCGCGAGCCGCGCGGCCGACGCGCATGTCCGTCACCGAAATCGAGGACTGGCTGCGCGATCCCTACACGATCTACGCACGGCGCATCCTGAAGCTGCAACCGCTCGATCCGGTCGATATGCCGCCATCGGCCGCGGACCGCGGTTCGGCGATCCATCAGGTGCTGGGCGATTTCGGCATCCAGTATCCGGCGGCTCTGCCGGACAATGCCGAACAGGTTTTGCGCGACATCGGACAAATTCATTTCGCGCCGCTGATGGAGCGGCCAGAGGCGCGCGCTCTTTGGTGGCCGCGCTTCCTGCGCATCGCCGGTTGGTTTGCGAACTGGGAGCGCGACCGGCGTATCGATGTCAGCTCGATCGAGGCGGAGACTCGCGGCGAGATTCAAATTCCATTTGATGGCGGCAGTTTCACGTTGTCCTGCCGCGCAGATCGCATCGAGCGGCGGCATGACGGCACGTTTGCGATCATTGACTACAAAACCGGTAAGCCGCCGACCGACATTCAGGTTCGCGCCGGCGTCTCGCCGCAGCTCACACTTGAAGCCGCCATCCTGCGCCATGGCGGCTTTCCGGGAATTGCCGCCGGAGGCTCCGTCAGCGAGCTCGCTTATATCCGTCTGAGCGGCAACAATCCGCCGGGCGAGCCTCTTGACCTGCCGTTGAAACGCGATCGCTCCGATGCCGGCATCTCGCCGGATGACGGCGCTGATGAAGCGTACCGGCATTTGCGCACCCTGATCGCGCGCTTCGATGACGAGGCTCAAGCCTTTGTCTCGCTGAGCATGCCGATGTGGGCCAACCGATATGGTCCTTACGACGATCTCGCGCGGATCCGCGAATGGACCATCATCGGCGAGGACGACGAATGAGCGGGTCGAGAGTACATATTCCGCAAGCCGCCATCGACGCCCAGATTCGATCGTCGGATCCGGCCGCCTCGGTGTTCGTCTCGGCCAATGCCGGCTCCGGCAAGACGCATGTTCTGGTGCAGCGCGTTGTGCGTCTGCTGCTCGCCGGCGTGCCTCCCGCGAAAATCCTCTGCATCACCTTCACCAAGGCAGCCGCCGCGAACATGTCGCAACGGGTGTTCGCCAAACTCGGCGACTGGATTAATCTCGACGATGCGGCGCTCAATGCGGCGCTGCGCAGTAACGGGATTGCGCGGCCCGATGCGGACATTCGTGCGCAGGCCCGCAAGCTGTTTGCGAATGCGCTCGAGACGCCGGGCGGGCTGAAGGTGCAAACCATTCACGCGCTGTGCACGCGCCTGCTGCAGCAATTTCCGTTCGAGGCCAACGTGCCGGCGCGCTTCACGGTGCTCGACGATCGCGACCAAACCGAGATGATGGAGCGGGCGCGGCTGCAGGTGCTGCTCGATGCCGCACGTCAGCCCGACGGCGATGCGGGGCTCGCCTTGCGTGTCGCGATGGCGAGCGCCGCCGACGTGACCTTCCGCGACGTCGTCAACGAAGCCGTGCTGAGCCGCGACAAGCTGCTGGCGTGGATCGCACGGTCAGGCGGCGTACCGGCGGCGATCGCCGAATTAACGCGCGAGCTTGGTCTCGCTGCAGACGACAGTCTTGCTGCGATCGAACGCGAGATCGTCGATGGACCGCATCTGCCGCTAAGCGAGTGGCTGGCCGTTGCCGACGCCTTGGCGAGAGGCAACAAAACCGATGCCGAACACGCCGCACGATTACGAGAAGCTTTCGCCCAAGACGATGCCGCGCAAACGGATAAATATCTCTCCGTTTTCCTGACCGAGAAACAGGAGCCGCGCAAATCCGTCATCACGAAAAAAATCCGGGACAATGATGCATGGCTCGCATCGCGTTTCGATGCCGAAGGCGATCGGCTTTCCAGCCTGCTCGACAAGCGCCGCGCCGCGATCACGCGCGACCGCACGCAAGCGCTGCTGGTGATCGCCGAAGCCGTCGCCGGCAATTACGCCCGCGAGAAGCAACTGCGCGGCGCGCTGGACTATGACGACCTGATCGGAAAGACGCTGGCATTGCTCGGCCAGACCTCCGCCGGCTGGGTGCACTACAAACTCGACCGCGGTATCGATCACGTGCTGATCGACGAGGCGCAGGACACCAGCCCACAGCAATGGGACATCGTCGGGAAGCTGATCGGCGAATTCACTGCGGGCGGCGGCGCGCGCGACGTCACGCGCACCGTGTTCGCCGTGGGTGACGAGAAGCAATCGATCTTTTCGTTTCAGGGTGCGATCCCGGCCGAATTCGATCGGCGGCGAAGACATCTCGCAGCCGCATTCCGTCAAGCAAGATTGCCGTTCGAGACGGTGCGGCTGAACATGTCGTTCCGGTCAGGCGCAGGTATTCTCAACACTGTTGACGCGGTTTTCTTCGAACCGGACAAGTATCAAAGCATCCACCCGCCGGAAAACGGCCACCCATTGCATGAAGCGCTGTCCGACGCGGCGCCATGCACGGTGGATTTGTGGAATCTGGAACCGCCGCCGGTTCGCAAACCGCCGGAAGGATGGCAGGCGCCGCTCGATGCGGTGTCGTCGATCAGCCCTGAAGCGAAGCTCGCCGATCACGTCCAGCGAGAGATCGCCTCATTGATCGGACGCGGCGAACGGACCGGGAGCGCAGGCCAGCGCAGGCCGCTGACCTACGGCGACGTGCTGGTGCTGGTGCGCCGCCGGGGTAAGGCGTTCGATGCGATCATCAAGGCGCTGAAGCATGCCGGGATTCCGGTTGCGGGCGCCGATCGGTTGAAACTCACCGAGCATATCGCGATCATCGACATGCTCGCGCTCGGCGACGCGCTGTTGTTGCCGCAGGACGATCTGGCGCTCGCCGTCGCGCTGAAGAGTCCGTTGTTCGGCCTCGACGAAGACCAGCTCTTCGCACTGGCCCACGGCCGCAAGGGGAGCCTGCGTGACGCCATGCGCACGCATTCCGCCGACCATGAAACACTGCGCGCGGCGTGGACACGATTGAGCGACGCGGAGGCAAGGGCGCGCAATGAGTCGCCCTTCGCATTTTATGCGTGGCTGCTGGGCGCGGATGGCGGGCGCAAACGGATATTGCAGCGGTTGGGCAATGAAGCCAACGACGCAATCGACGAATTCCTCGAACTTGCGATGAGCTTCGAACGGCGCGACACCGCGAGCCTGCAGGGTTTTCTCGCGTGGTTGCGCGCTTCCGACACCGACATCAAGCGCGACATGGAAATTGCACGCAACGAAGTTCGCGTCATGACCGTGCACGGCGCCAAGGGGCTGGAAGCGCCTGTCGTGTTTCTCGCCGATACCACGGCGACGCCGGTCGAAACCCAGCGTTTGCATCTGATCCATCTGCCGGCCGGCAATCAGGCACCCGATGCGCCGTTGCTCACAGTGTGGGCGGGACGCAAGGCTGATGATCCGGCCGTGGTCGCGACAGCGCGCGGGGAGATGCAGCGCGACACCGACGACGAATATCGCCGGCTGCTGTATGTGGCGATGACGCGTGCGGCCGATCGCCTGATCATCGGCGGCTGCCAGCCCGGCAACCGGAGCGATATTCTGCCGTCGTCGTGGTATGCGCTGGTACGGGACGGGCTGAGACGATCCGGTTTGCAGGAGACCGCGCTCACTGAGGAGCAAGGCGGACCCGGATTGCGCTTCAGCAAGCCGGATGATGTCGCCGAAGAGGCCGTTTTTTTGCCGATCACGGAATTGCGAACACCCGCCGCAATCCCGCCATGGCTTTTTGCGGCTGCCCCGAGTTTGCCACAACAGCAAAACGTGCTCCGGCCGTCGGTTTCCGAAGACCGTCACCGGCCTCCGGCGAGCGGTGGCGCGCAAGTTTCGCGCAGCCGCGCGATACAGCGCGGCAACCTTGTGCATCGCCTGCTGCAATCGTTGCCCGATATTCCCGCGGACCGGCGCAAGCAGGCTGCGCAGCGCTACCTCGCACGCAACACTGGCGGGGACTGGACGGAAGCCGAGCGGACAACTCTCTCGCAGCAGGTTCTGGCGTTGATGGACGATGCACGCTTCGCACATCTGTTTGCCGCCGGCAGCCGCGCCGAGGTGCCGATTGTCGGAAAACTGCGGCGGGCAGATCAAACCGAGACGCTGGTGTCCGGCCAAATCGATCGCCTGCTGATCGCGCCCGATCGTATCTGGATCGTGGACTACAAAACCAACGCTGTGCCGCCCTCGGCCATCGCCGATATTCCGCTCGCCTATATCCGCCAGCTCGCGCTTTACCGGGAGGTACTGGCTTTGATTCACCCCGCCAGAGCCGTCCGGGCTGTGCTTTTGTGGACGGAAACGCCGGAAATCATGGAGATTCCGGCCCCAATACTCGACGATGCGCTGACGGCCATCATCTCTTTGTGACAGCCCGCTTGACCCGGCAACGGGGCGTTCATACGTTCGATCCAGTCTTCACAGGGGGCGATTCTTGACCCCCGTATTTTCAGTCACGAGGAACCGTCATGAGCGCCACCGTCGGCAAGGTATCGGATGCCAGTTTTGAAACAGACGTCTTGAAGGCGACCGGCCCCGTGGTTGTCGACTTCTGGGCCGAGTGGTGCGGTCCCTGCCGCATGATCGCTCCCGCGCTCGATGAGATCGCAGGCGCGATGGGCGACAAGGTCAAGATCGTCAAGCTCAACATCGACGAGAACCCGAAGACCGCATCGAAGTACGGCGTGATGTCGATCCCGACATTGCTGATTTTCAAGGGCGGTGAAATGGCCTCGCGTCAGGTCGGCGCCGCGCCGAAGCAGAAGCTGCAACAGTGGATCACCGCGGCGGTCTGATCGCTCTACACATTCTCAATGCAAACGGCCGGCGCATCGCTGGCCGTTTTTTATTTGCCCCCAAAAATTACTGCGGCAACGAACCGTTCGCGGCGAACACCGAGCCCGCCAGATAGAGCGAGCCGGTGATGAGAATGCGCGGCGGCGTTTCGTAGGCCAGTTGCGTCAGGGAGTGTAACGCGGATTCAACACTGTCGGCTGTTTCCACCCTCATGCCGAGCGTGCGCGCGGCGTCCGCCAATGCCGCCGGTGTCATTGCGTTGTCCTGATCCGGAATCGGCACGGCGATGATGTGCCGTGTCTGGCCGGCGAAATTGGCGAGGAAACCAGCCGCATCCTTGTTGCCCATCATGCCGACGATCACAACCAGCGGCCGCGGCACGCGCTCTTCGAGGTCGCCCAGTGCCGCAGCCACGACACGGCCACCATCAACATTATGTCCGCCGTCGAGCCAAACCTCACTGTCGGCCGGACCCGACGCAATCAGCGGACCGGCTGGCAAGCGCTGCATGCGCGCGGGCCACTGCGCACGCGCGATACCAGCTTCGAATGCTTGCGCGTTAATCGAAAGCAGATCGGTCGCGCGCAATGTTGCAATAGCCAGACCCGCATTGTCGAACTGATGCCGCCCGAACAACCGTGGCGCGGAGAGATCGAGAAGCCCGCGATCGTCCTGATAGACCAGACGGCTGCGCTCGACGTTGACGTGCCAGCTCTGACCGCAACCGTGAAGCGGCGCGTGCAATCGCCCTGCCTGCCGTTCGATCACGGCAGCGGCTTCAACCGGCTGCTCGGCATAGACCACCGGCACGCCTTTCTTGATGATGCCAGCTTTCTCGGTGGCAATCTGCGTCAGCGTATCGCCGAGGAATTCGCGATGATCGATTCCGATCGGCGCAATGACGCTGGCAAGCGGCTTGTCGATCACATTGGTCGCATCGAGCCGCCCGCCGAGGCCCACTTCCAGCAGCACGACATCGGCCGGATGTTGTGCGAACAGCGTGAACGCCGCGGCGGTTTCCATCTCGAACACCGTGATCGGCGCGCCGCCGTTGACGGTCTCGCAATGCACCAGCGCGCTACGCAGTTCGTCGTCGCTCACCAGCACTCCATTGAGGCGAAAGCGCTCGTTGATGCGGACCAGATGCGGCGACGTGTAGACATGAACCCGCAGACCAGCGGCTTCGAGGATCGCGCGAAGGTAGGCGACAGTCGATCCCTTGCCGTTAGTCCCAGCGACGTGAATTACCGGCGGCAGCTTGCGTTCGGGATGATCGAGGCGCTCGAGGATACGCCACATCCGGTCGAGCGTCAGATCGATCCGCTTGGGATGCAGCGCGGTCAGCCGCGCCAGAATGTCGCCAAGCTGAGGCGAAGGCCTGTTCGAGCAAGGCTTGTCCGAGGAAGGCTTGGCCGCAGGCTGGCTCACGCGGACGGCACAGCCGATACCGCTTCCACGGCAGGCGCGTCCGGAATCATCGGCTTCGGCACGGAGGACGATTGAGAGACCGGAGCCTTGGTCAACACCCGGCAGAGGCGCGCGAGCGTGGGTCGCAACTCATGGCGATGCACGACCATATCGACCATGCCGTGCGCCTTGAGATATTCGGCACGCTGAAAACCCTCCGGCAACTTCTCGCGAATGGTCTGCTCGATGACGCGCGCACCGGCAAAGCCGATCAGCGCGCCGGGTTCTGCGATCTGCACATCGCCCAGCATGGCGTAGGATGCCGTGACGCCGCCTGTGGTCGGATTGGTCAGCACCACGATGTAAGGCAATTTCGCCTCGCGCAGCATCTGAATGCCGACCGTGGTACGCGGCATCTGCATCAGCGACAGTATGCCCTCCTGCATGCGCGCGCCGCCGGACGCTGCGAACATGATGAAGGGTGACTTTTTCTCGACCGCAAGTTCGAGACCTTTCACCACGGCCTCGCCGGCCGCCATGCCGAGCGAGCCGCCCATGAAATCGAAATCCTGCACGGCGACGACGACACCGAGACCTTCAAGCTTGCCGTAACCAACCTTGATGGCGTCGTTCATGCCGGTCTTGGCGCGCGCATCCTTGATCCGGTCAACATACTTGCGCTCGTCGCGGAATTTCAGCGGGTCGGCGGCGACCTCGGGCAGCGCGATGTCATACCAGGTCTCGTTGTCGAAGACCGATTTCAGGCGCGCAGATGCGCCCATGCGCATGTGATAGTTCGAACCGGGAATGACGAACTGGTTGTTCTCAACATCCTTGTAGAACACGAGCTGGCCGGAATCCGGACACTTGATCCAGAGATTCTCCGGCGTTTCGCGGCGCAGGATGCTTCGAATTTTTGGCCGGACGACGTTGGTGATCCAGTTCATGGGCGGCTCCGCGAAACAGACAGTTGAGCTTCGCTATCGTCAATCATTCAGGCGCTTATATGGACGCGGCGAGCCCGCCGGACAACCCGCAAGCAGCAATCCTTCCGCTAAATAGTCTATTCCGCCGCCTGCGGCGCGGCCCGCACGCCCTGCGCGAGGGACCGCACCAAGTCGGCAACCGCATTAACGGTTTTGGAGGTGGCCCGGCCCTCCGCATCGAGGCTGCCGCTCAGCACGTCGACCAGCGCCGTGCCCACCACCGCGCCGCTTGCCGTGGATGCGATCGCCCGCGCCTGATCCGGCGTGCGGATACCGAACCCGACGCATACCGGCAGCGTGGTATGACGCTTGATGCGCGCGACAGCAGCCGCAACTTTCGAGCTATCGGCGCTGGCGGCACCGGTGATGCCGGTGATCGAGACGTAGTAGACGAACCCGGACGTGTTCGCGAGCACGGCCGGCAGACGCTTGTCGTCGGTCGTCGGTGTCGCGAGCCGGATGAAATTCAGTCCGGCACGCATGGCCGGCAGACACAGCTCCTCGTCTTCCTCGGGCGGCAGATCGACAATGATAAGTCCGTCGACACCTGCCGACTTCGCGTCGACAAGGAACTTATCGACGCCGTAAATGAAGATCGGATTGTAGTAACCCATCAGCACCAGAGGCGTGGCGGCGTCGCCGTTGCGAAACGCGCGCACCAGATCGAGCGTCTTTTTCAGCGTCGTTCCGGCTTTCAGCGCACGCAAGCCTGCCGCTTGAATCGATGGGCCATCAGCCATCGGGTCGGTGAACGGCATCCCGATCTCGATAATATCCGCGCCGGCTTGTGGAAGCGCCTTGATGATTTCGAGCGAGGTCACAAGGTCCGGGTCACCAGCCATGATGAAGGTCACGAAGGCCGAGCGGCCCTGCTGCTTCAGTTCGGCGAAACGGGTATCGATGCGGGTCGTCACTTCTGTCTGCCCTTCAGAATATCGCCGACTTGCGGAATGTCCTTGTCGCCGCGGCCCGACAGATTGACCACCATCAAATGATCGCGCGGGCGCTTCGGCGCGAGCTGCATCACCTTCGCGATCGCATGCGCGGTCTCCAGTGCAGGAATGATCCCTTCCAGCCGCGACAGCAGTTGAAACGCTTCCAGCGCCTCGTCGTCGGTCGCCGAAAGATAAGTGACGCGTCCGGTCTCGTGCAGCCACGCGTGTTCGGGGCCGATACCGGGATAGTCGAGACCCGCCGAGATCGAATGCGCGTCCTGAATCTGGCCGTCGTCATCCATCAGCAGATAGGTGCGATTGCCGTGCAGCACGCCGGCGCGGCCACCGGCGATCGATGCGGCATGGAGTTGAGTCAGGCCATGACCGGCCGCCTCGACGCCGAAAATCTCCACGGACGGGTCGTCGAGGAAAGGATGAAAAAGCCCCATGGCATTGGAGCCGCCACCGATGCAGGCGAACAGCGAATCCGGCAGGCGGCCCTCGGCCTCCTGCATCTGGGCGCGGGTCTCTTCACCGATGATCGACTGGAAGTCGCGCACCATCGCGGGATACGGATGCGGACCTGCGATCGTGCCTATGCAATAGAACGTATTCTCGACGTTGGTGACCCAGTCGCGCAGCGCGTCGTTCATCGCATCCTTCAGCGTGCGCGAACCCGACTGCACCGGCACGACCTTGGCGCCGAGCATCTCCATGCGGATCACGTTCGGCTGCTGCCGCGCAACGTCGACCGCGCCCATGTAGACGATACATTCCAGCCCGAACCGCGCGCACAGAGTGGCCGTTGCGACGCCGTGCTGGCCCGCGCCGGTCTCGGCGATGATGCGTTTTTTGCCCATGCGCCGCGCGACCATGATCTGGCCGAGCACGTTGTTGACCTTATGCGAACCGGTGTGGTTGAGCTCTTCGCGCTTGAAGTAAATTTTCGCGCCGCCGAGATGCGAGGTGAGGCGCTCGGCGAAATACAGCGGCGACGGACGGCCGACATAGTCCCGCAAGTACCCCTTCATCTCCGCCATGAATGACGGATCTGCTTTCGCGGCTATGTAGGCCGCTTCAAGATCGAGGATCAGCGGCATCAGCGTCTCGGCGACGAAGCGTCCACCGAACGTGCCGAAGTGCCCGCGTTCGTCGGGGCCAGTACGGAAGGAATTGGGAAGCGGCAAACTCATCGCTGTCTTTCTGTTAGAGCCTTAGCGCCCGATGGCGGCGGCTCGCGCGGATAATTTGTCGGTTGATCTCGCGGCATCGATGAACGCGCGGATCAAGTTTGCATCCTTGACGCCCGGCGCGCTTTCGACACCAGACGACACGTCGACGCCCGGCGCTCGCGTGATGCGGATGGCCTCGGACACGTTTGCGGGCGTCAGCCCGCCCGAGACCATGAACGGTAGTTTCAGGTCAAGCTTGTCCAAAACATGCCAGTCGAACGGCACTCCAAGGCCGCCTGGGCGGGTCGCATCTTTCGGCGCCCGGGCATCGAACAGGACGCGATCGCTCACCGCCGCATAGCCCGGCAGCGCTACCAGGTCAGCCGCGGTCGAGACAGCAATCACCTTCATGACCGGCACGCCGAATGTCTGTTTGATGTCGCGAACCCGTGCAACGCTCTCGGTCCCGTGAAGCTGAAGCAGGTCGGGCTTCAGCGCGTCGACGATATTGGCAAGCCGCGCGTCGTCAGCATCGACCGTCAAGGCCACCTTCTGAGCACGGTCCTTGACCTGTCTGCCGAGGTCGCGCGCGGCGCCGAGATCGACATGGCGCGGCGAGGCTTCGAAGAACACGAAACCCACCATATCGGCGCCGGCGTCGAGCGCTGCATCCAGCGTCTCGCTCGTCGACAGCCCGCAAATTTTAACGATCAGGGACATGATCCCGCTGGCATCCCGGCTAGCGCGTATTCCGCAAAAGTGGGCACCGGTTTTGCGATAAGACTACGCGTAAGTTTGAGTAATCGCCGGGTTCTACAACGCCGCGCCTTGCTTGTCTCGCACGAACGCCCCCGTTCCGGGGCCGGGAATGAGCCCGATCGGAGGCTGAACAGCCGCGTTTCGGGCATCGGCCGCCACTCGCTGTTGAAGGCTCGCCAGTTGCTCACGGGCCTCGTGGGCATCGGTCTCGTGGCGGCGCGCGGCAGCCCGCCAGCGGCGCTGCCCGAACCAGGTCGCGATCCCGCCGGCGATGACGCCCAGCATGACCATCAGCACAATGACGACGAACAACGGTAGTGAAAGACCAATTCCGGGATCACTGGAACTGAACGGGTCGAAAGAGACCGTCACGAGGTGACGGTTGGCGACTGCAAACACAATAAATATCAAGCCGAGAGGCAGCAGGATCAGCGCATTGACAATCTTACGGAGCATGACCTCTCCCTCGCGGCAAAGCTTGATGACCGGTCAGGCAGCAGGACAAAATAAGCCAGAATCAGGTGGCCGCGCTGCTGTCGCCGCCGTCTTCGCGATTAAGCCGCTCGCGCATTTCCTTGCCAGTCTTGAAGAACGGCACGCTCTTCTGTTCGACCGGAACGTGCGCGCCAGTGCGAGGATTGCGGCCCGAACGGGCCGGACGGTGCTTCACGGAAAATGCGCCGAAGCCACGCAGTTCGACGCGGTCTCCCCGCGCCAGCGCCGCGACAATCTCATCGAGAATCGCATTGACGATGTTCTCGACGTCCCGCTGATAGAGGTGCGGGTTATGCTCGGAAATGCGCTGAACGAGTTCTGATTTGATCATCGATGATGAAGTCCGGGCCTAACGCCTTCTATTTCCGTGAAAAACTCGCAAGCTGTCAAGCCGATAAATCGTCTCGCGATGATGCTAATTCGGGTGACAAAGGCCTCTTCGAAGAGGAAGTCGCCCATATGCGCATCGCAGCAACGTCGCCTGTGGAGCCGCCGATACATCAATTCGATGCCGCCGGTTGCCATAGTGCGAGCAGACCATCGAGACCCAGCCGATCCGCCGCAGCGACCACACCGGTTTGCTCGAACTGACGCGCCAGCGTGCCCAATCCGACCGCATCAAGGACAACAGAAGTCGCCGCGCGCAGGAATGTCATGTCGCCGAGCCGCGGTGACAGCTTGTGATCGCGCACTGGCGTATCCGGCGCTATTTTCTTCTGCGCGACCAGCCAGGCGATCGCGGTTTTCTCGTCACCTATCTGGTCAATCAGCTTGAGATCAACCGCCTGCCGGCCGGTGAAGACGCGGCCATCGGCGACTTTCTCCACCTGCGCGTCGTTCATCGCACGTCGATCCTTCACCATGCCGCGAAACCATGCGTAAGAGTCCTTCACCAGCATATCGAGCGCCGCGCGCGCTTCAGGACTGGTTGGCTCGTAACCGTTCGGCGCAGCCTTCAGTGGCGAGGACTTCACTTCCTCGACTTTCACGCCAACGGTTTTCAGCAGCTCGGTAAAATTTGGAATTTGAAACAGCACACCGATCGAACCGACCAGCGATGTCTGCTGCGCAATGATCTGATCGGATGCCAATGCCGCGATATAGCCGCCGGACGCCGCAAGGCCTTCCACGACCACTACCAGCGGCTTTTTGGCTTTCAGACGGACCAGCGCGTCGTAAAGCTGCTCGGAGCCTGCTGTCGTCCCTCCGGGCGAATTGATATGCACGATCACGGCCGGTGCCTTCGACGATTCAAGACGCTCGAGCGCTGCGACGCGATCCTGATCGCTGCGGATCAGTCCATCGATCTTGATGCGGGCGACCGCAGTCTTGCCGGTCAAGGCGTCGCGGCCAGCCGGCGTGGCTGCGAGCGCGACAGCGACGATGGCTACAATGACAGCAAGCACGGCGCTGACCCGCCAGAACGTCAGCTTGCGGCGGATCCTGCGGCGATCGACGATCACATCCGGTTCGAACGACATCAAAACACCTCCCGATGGTGGCAGCGTGAACGCGGATACACGGCAAATACAAGGATTGGCAAATACAAGGATTGGCATGCCAGACGAGGACTATGAGCGTGTGTCCCTGACCGGCGTTGATATCCCGTTTTCAGGATGAATCAATTGCAATGCATCTTGCGGAAAAACAATATCTGGAAGCAAAGCCACCAAACAAAAGGGGCTCCGGTATGACCGGAACCCCTGATTTTTACCGACTCGGCCTGCAAGCAGGCCCTCCATAATTTTACTTGTCGGTGCGCTGCTTGAGCGCGGTGCCGAGAATATCGCCAAGGGTCGCGCCCGAATCGGACGAACCGTACTGAGCGATGGCTTCCTTCTCTTCGGCGACTTCCAGCGCCTTGATCGAGACCTGCACCTTGCGCGCCTTCTTGTCGAACTGAATGACGCGGGCATCGACCTTCTCGCCGACGGCGAACCGTTCGGCGCGCTGATCGTTGCGGTCGCGTGCGAGCTCCGAGCGCTTGATAAAGGTGGTGAAGTCGGTACCGGCGATCTTCACGTCGATGCCGCCTTCCTTCACCTCGATGATCTCGCAAGTCACCACGGCGCCCTTCTTGACGTCGCCCGGCTCGGCGAACGGATCGCCTTCGAGCTGCTTGACGCCAAGCGAGATGCGCTCCTTCTCGACATCCACATCGAGCACCACGGCCTTGACCATGTCGCCCTTCTTGAAGTTGTCGATGACCTGTTCGCCCGGCTGCTTCCAGTCGAGGTCGGACAGATGGACCATGCCGTCGACTTCGCCGTCGAGGCCGAGGAACAGACCGAACTCGGTCTTGTTCTTGACTTCGCCTTCGACCACCGCGCCGACCGGATACTTCTCGACGAAGACTTCCCACGGATTGCGCATGGTCTGCTTGAGACCGAGCGAAATGCGGCGCTTGCTTGAGTCGACTTCGAGAACCTGCACTTCCACTTCCTGCGAAGTAGCGACGATCTTGCCGGGATGCATGTTCTTTTTGGTCCACGACATTTCCGAGACGTGGATCAGGCCTTCGATGCCCGGCTCCAGTTCGACGAACGCGCCGTAGTCGGTGATGTTGGTGACGCGGCCGGTGAACTTGGAGTTCAGCGGATACTTCGCCTCGATGCCCTGCCACGGATCGTCCAGCAGTTGCTTCATGCCGAGCGAGATACGGTGGGTCTCGTGGTTGATCTTGATGATCTTGACCTTCACGGTCTGGCCGATGGTGAGCACCTCGGTCGGATGGTTGACGCGACGCCACGCGATATCGGTGACGTGCAGCAAGCCGTCGATGCCGCCGAGATCAACGAACGCACCGTAGTCGGTGATGTTCTTGACCACGCCGTCGATGACCTGACCTTCTTCGAGGTTCTGCACCAGTTCCTGACGCTGTTCGGCGCGGGTCTCTTCGAGAACCGTGCGGCGCGACACGACAATGTTGCCGCGGCGGCGGTCCATCTTGAGAATCTGGAACGGCTGCGAGTTGTTCATCAGCGGACCGACGTCGCGGATTGGACGGATGTCGACCTGCGAACGCGGCAGGAAGGCAACCGCGCCATCCAGATCGACGGTGAAGCCGCCCTTGACCTGGTTGAAGATGACGCCGTGCACCTTCTCGTTATTGTTGAAGGCCTTCTCGAGCTTGCCCCAGCTTTCCTCGCGGCGCGCCTTGTCGCGCGACAGCACGGCTTCGCCGAGCGCATTTTCGATACGGTCGAGGAACACCTCGACTTCGTCGCCAACCTTGAGAGTGCTCTCGCGGCCGGGCCCTGCGAATTCGCGCAGCGCGACGCGGCCCTCGGTCTTCAGACCGACGTCGATGACGGCCATGTCTTTCTCGATCGCAACAACAGTGCCCTTGATGACAGAGCTTTCCTGAAGATTGCCGCCGGCGAATGACTCATCGAGCATCGCGGCGAAATCTTCGCGGCTCGGATTATAAGAAGAAGCAGTCGAAGCCATTTGTTCTCCACATGCGGAATCTTGCCGGCCGTTCGGGTTGATGAACGCCTCCATCGCTCAGGGCCAAAGGTCCGCAACCCTTGACGACCGCCACGCAAAGAATGCGAAGCGGGCCGGCAGCATGCCTGCGCGATCGAAACGGTGATGAAATCCGGAGCCGGAACGAGCAAATTACGCGTAAGGCCAGAAGCGGGCTGATCCTCCAATGACGGCAGGGGCTTAACCACCCGCCGGCCCGCTCGGACGGCCTCGACAACGTCGAAGTCAGCCCGGATGCCGGGGATATACCCTTCACGGCCATTTCCGGCAAGGCTGAATCCGCGGGGCAAGCCCGCTCGGATCGGCAGGCAGGATCGAAACAGCCAATTCGTTAAGCCCGTTTTTCAAGCAGGCATTCACCGCACTTTCAAAACAGCCAGTATCGATGAGGTAACGGAACCCGTCTTTAAGTTGTCTCCCCTATGAATGAGCCATCTACAAAAAAGGGGGAGTGCAAAAATGTTCAAGGTTGCTTTTCTGGCTGCGTTCGTTGCCATCGCTGGCGGTCTGATCTCGATCACCACACCTGCGACTTCGCAAAACCAACTCACATCGCTCGAAACGATTGTTCCGCTGGCTATGCCGGTGCCGGCAAATCTGCCGATCGAATCCTATCAGGCCGTCTAATCTGACGTGCGATCAATAAAATTCGTGCGGCGCTCAGCGCGTATTCCGCAAAAGTGGATACCGGTTTTGCGACCAGAATGCGCGCAATCATAACCCTAGAGCATTTTCTTACGGCTAACCGGTTTCTACTTAGCCAAAAAATGCTCTAGCGTGCCGCACGGATTCTTTCGACAATCGCAATGGCGGCTTTCACGCCACCTTCGATATCCAGATTTGAATTATCCAGTTCGTGCGCATCGTCCGCGCGCTTCAATGGAGCTGCGGCGCGATTGCGGTCACGCTCGTCGCGCTTGAGAATATCGGCCAGCACCGCCGCTTCATCGGCAGCTTCGCCGCGCCCGAGCATTTCCAGTGCCCGCCGGCGTGCGCGCACCTGCGGTTCGGCGATCACAAATATCTTCACGTCGGCATCCGGACAGATCACCGTTCCGATATCGCGTCCGTCCAGCACAGCGCCTGGCGGGCCAGCAGCGAAACTTCGCTGAAACGCCAGCAGAGCATCGCGCACCCGCGGCAAAGCCGAGACAACCGATGCGGCTTCGCCAACGGCTTGCGATTTGAGCGCCGGATCGCCGAACATGCCGGGATCGAGCGCCTGAGCTATTGCAGCCGCCCGCACCTCGTCTGTCAGCGCGGCACTGGCATCAAGCATTGCCTTCGCAACCGCGCGATAAATCAAACCCGTGTCAAGATGGCGATATCCATAATGCGCCGCGAGGCGCTTGCCGAGCGTGCCTTTGCCGGATGCCGCAGGTCCGTCGATTGCGATGATCATGCGAATTCAGCCCCGAGCTTCCGCATCATCGGAATGAAGTCGGGGAAACTTGTTGCGATGAAACCGATATCATCGACGCCGACCGATTTGTCTGACGCAAGACCCATCACCAGCGCCGACATGGCGATGCGGTGATCCATATGGGTGGCGACAACACCGCCGCCGGGCACATGACCGCGGCCTTCCACAATCATATCGTCGCCGGAAATTTCGACCCTGACGCCGTTGACGCGCAGCATCGCGGCGGTTGCTTCGAGCCGATCGGATTCCTTGACCCGCAACTCCTGCAACCCGCGCATGATCGTGGTGCCTTCGGCAAACGCCGCCGCAACGGCCAGCACCAGATATTCGTCGATCATCGAAGGCGCGCGCTCCGGCGGAATCTCGACACCACGCAATTGCGATGCACGAATGCGGAAGTCAGCCATCGGCTCGCCGCCATCGCCGCGCAGGTCCATCTCGTCGATGGCGCCACCCATCTCGCGTAGCGTGGTGATGAGTCCGGCTCGCAGCGGATTGGTCATCACGTCGGTCAGCAGGATCTCGGAGCCCGGCACGATCAGCGCTGCGACCATCGGAAACGCAGCCGACGACGGATCGGCCGGCACGACGATATCGACGCCATGCAACTCAGGCTGTCCCTTCAGATCGATGCGGCGGCCATGCACGCCTTCCGGCGTCGTGCTGATGGTTGCGCCGAATTGTTTCAGCATCAGCTCGGTGTGATCGCGGCTCGCTTCGTTTTCGATCACGGTCGTCACGCCGGGCGCGGAGAGGCCCGCCAGCAGCACTGCCGACTTGATCTGCGCGGACGCCACCGGCGTGCGATAGACGATCGGGATTGGATCGCGCGCGCCGGAGAGCGTCAGCGGCAGACGGCCACCGCCGGCTTTGTCTTGGGCGCGGCAACCCATCAGTTCGAGCGGGTCGAGCACGCGACGCATCGGCCGCGATCGCAGGCTGGCGTCGCCATCGAACGTCGCAGTGATCGGGCAACCCGCCACCGCGCCCATGGCGAGCCTGCAGCCAGTGCCGGAGTTGCCAAAATCCAACGGCTTGTCGGGTTGCGCGAACCCGGCCACGCCCACCCCATTCACTGACCACCTCGTATCGCCGGTGCGCTCGACCTTTGCGCCGAGCACGGCCATCGCCTTGGCTGTGTTCAGCACATCCTCGCCCTCGAGCAGACCCGAGATTGAGGTCCGGCCAACGGCCAGAGCGCCCAGAATGAGGGCACGATGGGAGATCGACTTGTCACCCGGCACACGCGCAACCCCGGTCAGAGCCGGACTTTGGCGGGCTTGAAGCGGCGTCGGGGAGGGAGATTGTGTCAAGAAAACGGTCCTTTAGGCGGATGGCGCTCTACCACGCAGAATGCGGCCCGTCACGCGGGCTGCTGCCTGCAATGCGCTATTGACACTGGCGTCGCAACTAGCCAAGTGAAGCACCGTTTTTCAAAGAATTCTCCAGGATTCCACCGTGGCCAAATCCGATCTCGGAACCAAGCGAATCTGTCCGGCGACAGGCAAGAAATTTTACGACCTCAACAAGACCCCCGTGATCTCGCCCTATACCGGCGATGTCGTGCCGATTGCACCGATCGCGCCACCGCGCGGGCGTGCCGCAGCGGCAGCTGCCGCAGCAGCACCTGAGGCCGCGCCGGAAGTGGCGGAGACCGAAGAGTTGGTGTCGCTCGAGGAGGCTGATGCCGAAGAGAAAACCGGCAAGGTCGCAGCTGCGCTGCCGGAGAGCGAAGACGATATCGAGGTCGATGAAACGCTCGATGACGACGACGATGACGACTCGACTTTCATTGCCGAGGACGAGGACGAAGACGAAGACGTCACCGACATCATCGGCGACGTGTCCGGCGACGAAGAGGCTTGAGCTGACCCTGGAAGTGTGATTTTTCACGGGAATTCAAGCAAAGTAACGCAAGTTAGTAACTGCCGCGTCTGGAATTCGGGGCCATAGCTCAGCTGGGAGAGCGCTTGCATGGCATGCAAGAGGTCGGCGGTTCGATCCCGCCTGGCTCCACCAATTCCCTTCCAATCCTCTGCTGGACCGCACTTGGACCGCAAAAAAGTTGCGGCAAACCTGAGGCAGTCCCGATGGGTTGCGGCAAAGCCGCGGCGTGTCATGCCGCAGGTTTGCCATTTCATATTCAGCACGCCAAATGCCGATGCGGCCTGCCGACCCTGCACATGGCTCGCTTGCCGGGCGCTAAGCCGTGTGCTGATTTGCGATCAGATATCCCCACGACCGCATTCAGACGACTCAGAAACGCAACGAAGGTTGGAAACGAAATGATTGCACCAATAGCGGCCGGGGCCATCACGGGTCTGCGCGTGATCGATCTCACCCGCGTGCTCGGTGGCCCCTACTGCACGCAGATCCTTGCTGACCATGGCGCCGACGTCATCAAAGTCGAGCCGCCGGCCGGCGACGAGACCCGCGACTGGGGCCCTCCGTTTCACGAGGACGATGCGGCCTATTTCATCGGCACCAACCGCAACAAGCGCTCGATCGGTCTCGACCTCGCCTCGGAAGGGGGCCGCACGGTGCTGATGCGCATGCTGGAAGACGCCGATGTGCTGATCGAGAACTTCAAGCCCGGCACGCTCGACAAATGGGGCATCGGCAACGACATGCTGCGCGCAAGATTTCCGCAGCTCATCCATTGCCGAATCTCCGGCTTCGGCGGCGACGGTCCGCATGGCGGCCATCCCGGCTACGACGCCATCATCCAGTCGATGGTTGGATTGATGGCCTCGACAGGCTCGCCCGAGAGCGGACCGACGCGAATCGGCGTCGCGCTCGTTGACATGGCGACCGGACTCTATGCTTGCGTCGGCATTCTGATGGCGCTGGCCGAACGCGCTAAATCCGGGCTTGGACAATTCGTCGAAGCGACGTTGTTCGAGACCGGTCTCGCGATCATGCATCCGCACACAGCGAATTTCTTTATGCACGGCAAGCCGCCGGCTCTCACCGGCAATGAGCATCCGAACCTTTATCCCTATGCAGTGTTTCCGGCACGCGACGGCAACATCTTTATGGGCGTCGGCAACGATGGCACCTTCCGCAAGCTGTGCAATGAACTGGGCAAACCTGAACTCGGCACCGACCCCCGCTTCGCGCGCAATCGCGACCGCATCGCCAATCGCACGGAGCTGCGCGCAGAGCTTGAAGCGATCCTGAAACAGCACGACAGCGAACCGCTGTGCCGCCGGCTGCTCGCAGCCGGTCTCCCTGCCGGCCCCGTTCAGTCGATCGACAAGGCGCTGGCCGGCGAGCATGTGAAGCACCGCGACGATGTGATCGAAAAGGACTGGTACAAGGGCGTTGCATCGCCGATCCGGTTCGATCGCACCAAGGCCAGTCTTCGGCATGTTCCGCCGAAGTTCAGCGAACACGCAGAAGCCGTGCTGGGCGAGTTCGGCTACTCAAAGGACGACATTGGCAAGCTGGTGGCGTCGGGAGTGGTGACCCGCGAGCGCAAGCGCTGACCGTCTGATAGCCCTTCCAACGCTGCCTGTGCGGCGATACCATTCGGTCAACGTCACGTCATACAGCGTTGCTATCGCGCCGGAACGAACATGACGGCTTGAGGAGGATTTCATGAATTTTCGGCAGATCGGTTTCGGTTTAACGGCTTCGGCGCTCATGGCGCTGGCTGTGCCAGCGCAGGCCGCGACCGAGATTCAGTGGTGGCACGCCATGACCGGCGGCAACAACGACATCGTCAACAAGCTTGCTGACGAATTCAACACCAGCCAGTCCGACTACAAGATCGTCCCTTCATACAAGGGCAGCTATCCCGACACCATGAACGCCGGTATCGCGGCGTTCCGCGCCGGCAACGCGCCTCATATCATTCAGGTGTTCGAAGTCGGCACCGCGACCATGATGAGCGCGACCGGTGCGATCAAGCCAGTCTACGCCCTGATGAAGGAGGCTGGTGAGCAATTCGACCCGAAAGCCTACCTCCCCGCGATCACTGGCTACTACTCGACGTCGAAGGGAGACATGCTGTCGTTCCCGTTCAACTCGTCTTCGACGGTGATGTGGGTCAACCTCGATGAACTCAAGAAGGCCGGCGTCGCGGAGATTCCGAAGACCTGGCCGGAGGTTTTCGATGCAGCCAAGAAGCTGAAGGCGGCCGGCCACACCACGTGCGGCTTTTCCAACGCCTGGGCAAGCTGGGTTCACATCGAGCAATTCTCCGCCTGGCACAACATCTCGATCGGCAGCAAGGCAAACGGTCTCGACGGTTTCGATACCGAACTGAAATTCAACTCGCCGCTGCATGTGAAGCATCTGCAGAACCTGATCGATTTGCAAAAGGACAAGACCTACGACTACGCGGGACGCGCCAACGCCAGCGAGAGCCGGTTCGGTTCCGGCGAATGCGCGATCTTCCTGACATCGTCGGGCTATTACGCCACCGCCAAAGGCACGGCCAAGTTCGCCTTCACATCGGCTCCGATGCCATATTATCCCGATGTGACCGGCGCACCGCAGAACTCGATCATCGGCGGCGCCTCGCTGTGGGTGATGGGCGGCAAGAAGCCGGATGAGTACAAAGGTATCGCCAAGTTCTTCACCTTCTTGTCCGACACCAACCGCCAGGCCAAACTGCATCAGGAATCCGGCTACCTTCCGATCACCAAGGCGGCCTACGAAAAGACCAAGGCTGATGGCTTCTACGAGAAGAATCCGACGTTGCAAACACCGCTGAAAGAGCTCACCAACAAGGAGCCCACCGAGAATTCTCGCGGTTTGCGCTTCGGCAACATGGTGCAGATGCGCGATCTGTGGTCCGAGGAAATCGAAGCCGCGCTGGCGGGTCAGAAGACGGCCCAGCAGGCGCTGGACGCGGCAGTCGCACGCGGCAATACCATGTTGCGCAACTTTGAGAAGACCGCAAAGTAGACAGCTCGGAGCATCTGCGAAGCGAGAACCGACGAGGATAACTCCTC
>JAKFUP010000083.1 GCA_021732625.1 Hyphomicrobiales bacterium | reverse complement strand
GAATCGATATCTTTCATCTTTGTCTTGGCTTCGCTAACGGCCTTGGCGAAGGCAGCTATTTCGGCTTCGAACCCGGCCCTGTTCTCCCAGATCTTCGGCGACGCCCGGAAATCGCCGTCGGTCTTGAGGCCCTTGGTGCCGTCGGGATAAAGCGCAGGAAGCTTCTTTGCGGTGTCTTCAAGAACATTCAGCGCGGCATCGATCGCGGCCTGATCGTAGGGCTTGTCGCCCTTCGCTGTGGCGCTGAGAACAGTTCCGATGTTCTTGCCGTTGGCCTTCATCAGCGACGCACGCTGCGCAACGAGATCCTGCTGCGCGGCGACGACGCCGGCACCCAGCAACAATGTCCCCACAATAACAACTCCACGAATCATCGGCCGGTTCTCCTTTGGATCAAACGAATTGCGCGCAAAATCGCTGGCTATCACCCGAAGTGCTATCACCCAGGGCATGACCGGCCCGATTCAAGGTCAGACAGACGATGCACTATAATCCAGAACACTGGAATCAATTTAATATTCCGGCATACCCCTACAATCGATGACGCTTTTGCTGCTCTGCGATGGCCATCCACACCCTTTCCGAGGTGGCCGGCATATCGATGTGGCCGATCTGGTATTCCCGCCACAGGCCATCGATAATGGCGTTGACGACCGCCGGGCATGATCCGACCGCCCCCGCCTCGCCGGCCCCTTTGACGCCCAAGGGATTGGTCTTGCAGGGCACATTGCTGGTTTCGAACTGGATCGACGGGCCGTCGGCCGCCCGCGGCAGCGCATAGTCCATGAACGTGCCGGTCACGAGCTGGCCGTCGGCAGGGTCGTAAACCGCCTGCTCCATCAGCGCCTGACCGATGCCCTGCATGGTGCCGCCATGGACCTGCCCGGCCAGCAGAAGCGGATTCAAGGTAACGCCAAAGTCATCGACGATGACGTAGTTGACCACGCGAATTACGCCGGTCGCCGGATCGATTTCGACTTCCGCGACGTGGGTGCCGTTCGGATACGTCCCGTCCGCACTGGTGAACGTCTCGCTGGCGCTCAGCTTCGATGGATCTACGCCGGGACGCTTGGCCAGATCTGCAAACGAGATCGACCGGTCGGTGCCAGCGACCCGAACCTTGCCGTCGCCGATCTCCAGATCGGCGACGCCGGTTTCGAGCGCGTCCGCAGCAATCTGCTTGAGACTTTCGCCAAGTTTGCGCGTGGCGCGCTGAACACTGACCCCGCCGGTCGGGATCGAGGCCGATCCGCCGGTGCCGAGCCCGGTCGCAACCTTGTCGGTGTCACCCTGCACCATGTGAACACGCTCGGGCGGAATTCCGAACTGGTCTGCAATGATCTGCGCGTAGGCCGTGAGATGTCCCTGCCCGCTCGACTGGGTGCCGATCAGAACCGTGACGTCACCGCTCTCGTCGAGCCGCACCTCGGCGGCTTCCTCGCCCATGGTACCGCAGACCTCGACGTAGGAGCCAAGGCCGATGCCGCGCACCAGCCCCAGCTTTTTCGCCGCCTTGGCGCGCTTGGGGAACTCTTTCCAGTTCGCGACTTCCTGCGCACGTTTCAGATGCGCAGCGAAGTCGCCCGAGTCGTAAATCTTGGCCGTCGCGGTTGTGTAAGGCATCGCCCGCGGCGCGATGAAATTCTTGCGGCGGATCGCATCGGGCGTCATTCCGAGCTTGCGTGCGGCCGCATCGGCGAGACGCTCGACCACATAGGAGGCTTCGGGGCGGCCCGCCCCGCGATAGGCATCGACCGGCACGGTGTTGGTGAACACGGTCCGCACCCGGCAGTAAAACGCCTGAAAATCGTAGAGCCCCGGCAGCATGCCCGCGCCGCCATAGGGAATGTAAGGGCCGAACGTCGACAGATACGCGCCCATGTCGGCGACAAGATCGACATCCATGCCGAGAAACTTGCCGTCTTCCCCGAGCGCCATGCGCGCGGTGGTGACGTTATCGCGTCCTTGCGCATCGCCGAGAAAGTGCTCGGCGCGGTCGGCGACCCACTTGACGCTCTTGCGCAGCTTGCGCGCGGCGAATGCAGCGAGCGCGTATTCGCGATACGGAAACAGCTTGGTGCCGAAACCGCCGCCGACATCGGGGCAAATCACCCGCATCTGGTCGACCGGGATTTTCAGAATGTTCTGGCACAGGATATCACGGATGCGGTGGCTGCCCTGGCTGCCGAGCGTCAGCGTCAGGTGATCGCGCTTGGCGTCGTATTCGGCAACGACGGCGCGCGTCTCGATGTAGTTGATGACAACGCGCGGATTGACGATGGCGATCTCGGCCACCGCATGCGCCTTTGCGAACGCAGCGTCCACCGCCTTCTTGTCGCCGATCGAAACATCGAACAGTACGTTGCCCGGCTGATCCGCCCACACCTGCGGCGCGTTCTTCTGAATGGCGTTCTTGACGCCGACGACCGAGGGCAGCGGCTGCCAGTCGATCTTGAGGGCTTCGACTGCGTCACGGGCCTGCTCGATGGTTTCGGCGACCACGAAGGCAACCGCATCGCCGACATGTCGCACTTCGCCATCGGCCAGAATGAGATAGGGCGGGACCTTGAATTTGGTGTCTGGCAGCTCGAACAGGCACGGCAGCGTGCCCAGATCGCGCACGTCCCGATGGGTGAAGATCTCGCTGACGCCGGGCTTAGCGCGCGCCGCGCCCGCATCGATCTTGAATTTGGCATGTGCGTGAGGCGAACGGACCATCAACCCATGCAATTCGCGGCCGGGGGAATGATCGTCGGTATAGCGGCCCTTGCCGCGGATCAGCGGATCGTCTTCCTTGCGCCGCACGCTCTGGCCGACGCCGAATTTTACGGGTGCCATTGTCACTCCGGTGTTGTTGTTCGCAATATAGTGCAGCGGATCGGGCGGCGGCGCAAACGGCTTACCGGCGGATCAGCGATGCAAGCCAGCGTTTGCCGAACAGTGCGAAAACAAGCACGACGTAGACCACAGCGCCAATCACGATCAATGCGCCAAGGATGGCTTCGTCGCGCAAGGCGATGCTCCCCATCCCAGTCGCAAGCCATCGCGACGAAAACCAGAGCGCAGCGGCGAGCACAATTCCCGCAGCGGCGAATTTCAGCATCGAACGGACGAAGCCGCGATCGATCTCAAGATGATCTCGCCGGACTGCAAAGACCACCACCAGCAGCAGATTGACCCACGCGCCGACGGCTGTGGCCAATGCGAGGCCGATTTGCGCCAATGAGCCAACCAGCGCGATCTTGAGCGCGACATTGACCGCAACACCGGTCAGCGCAGCTATCATCGGCGTCGCAGTGTCCTTGCGCGCGAGGAAGGTCGCGATCGCGCTGCGGATCAGCACGAACGGAATGAGCCCAACGGCGTAAGCGGCCAGCGTCGCGCCCGCCGCCGCCGCATCCGATTTGGTGAAAGCGCCGCGCGCGAACATCGCACGCATGATGATATCGGGCACCGTCAGGAACGCAGCCACGAACGGCACCGAGAACAGCAGCGTGAAGTCGAACGCCTTGCGCTGCGACGCCATCGCTCCAATGCGATCACCCGAGGTCAGTTGCCGCGACATCTCCGGCAACAAAACGGTGCCGATCGCGATGCCGATGACGCCGATCGGCAACTGGTTGAGGCGATCGGCGTAATACAGTGCCGACAGCGCGCCCGCGGCGAGAAATGTTGCAATGATGGTGTCGGCGAACAGCGCGACCTGCGTGCCCATCGATCCAAGTGTCGCCGGGCCGAGCGCGCGGAAGAATCCGCGCACGTCTTCGTCGAGTTTCGGCTTCGCGAAGCCCGGCAGCACGCCATTCCGTTTGGCATCGCCGGCCAGTAGCAGAAATTCCAGCACGCCGGCCACCAGTACACCCCACGCCGCCGCATGGCCGGCGGTCGGGAAAAAGACAGCGAGCGCCAGCGCCGCCATCATCGAGAGATTGAGCAGGATTGGTGCGGCGGCGGCCGTCGCAAAGCGATGCATGACGTTGAGCATGCCGCCATAGAGCGTCACCAGCGTAATCAGCAGCAGATAAGGAAACGTGATCCGCGTCAGCGTCACGGCCAGAGCACCGCGCTGCGGATCGTCGACAAAGCCGGGCGCAAGCAGCGCGATCACCTGCGGCATGAACAGCCACGCCACCGCCAGCAGAATGACTTGCACCGCCAACAGCAGCGTGAAGATTCGGCTGGCAAACAGCCGCGCCGATGCCTCGCCGCCATTGCCATGGATGTGGGCGTAGGCCGGAATGAACGCCGCGTTGAATGCGCCCTCGGCAAAGATTGCACGGAAATGATTGGGCAGCCTCAACGCGACAAAGAACGCATCCGCAATCGGACCGGCGCCGAGAATAGCCGCCAGCATGATGTCGCGGGCAAAGCCGGTCAGCCGCGAGAGAAGCGTAAAACCGCCGACGGTGAAAATACGACGCAGCATGAGGCGTTTTAGCCTAACCGGAGGTGCGGAAAAACGCCGAAATCAGGCGGAAAGCGCGCCGCGCACAGCCTTGATGACACGATCCTGCGCCGATTCATCGAGATAGGCGTGCATCGGAAGGCTGATGACATCCTCCGAGAGCTTCTCCGACACCGGCAGGCCACCGTCCGCGACCGGATAATGCCGGTATGCACTCTGCTGATGCATCGACTTTCCATAATAGACCGCGGTCGGAACGCCTTGCGATTTGAGGTGCGCGGCAAACGCGTCACGATCGACGCCCTGCGGCAGCCGGATGGTGTACTGCGCCCAGACCGACGAGCAGCCGTCGGCAAGCTGAGGCACCGTGACCATGTTGCCAAGACCCTGCGCGTAACGTGCCGCAACACGATTGCGCTCGGCAATCTCGTCTTCGAATATCTTCAGCTTCTCGATCAGGACCGCGGCCTGCATCGTGTCCAGGCGGGCCGTGAGGCCGAGGCGGACGTTATCGTACTTGTCGGAACCCTGACCGTGGACGCGGATGCTGCGCAGCGTATTGGCCAGCTCGGCATCGTCCGTGAAGATGGCGCCGCCGTCGCCGTAACAGCCAAGCGGTTTGGCCGGGAAGAAGCTCGTCGCTGTCGCCAGACCGAACGTGCCAAGACGGCGGCCCTTGTACGACGCGCCGAAACCTTGCGCCGCATCGTCGAGCACGAACAGACCTTCTGCATTTGCGACAGCCGCGATCGCATCGTGATCTGCGCACTGGCCGAACAGATCGACCGGGATCACCGCTTTCGGCGTCAGCTTGAGCTTTCGCGCCGTCGCAATGCCACGCTTCAACGATTCAGCATCGATGTTGAATGTGGTTTCGTCGACATCGACAAACACCGGCGTCGCACCTGTCAGCGCAACCGCTTCGCCCGTCGCGCAAAACGTGTACGACGGCACGATCACCGCGTCGCCCGGACCGATGCCTTTCGCCATCAGCACCATCAGCAGCGCGTCGGTGCCGCTGGCGCAGGTGACGACATGCTTCGCGCCGCTGAATGCCGCGAGATCGGCTTCGAGCTGCGTAACTTCCGGACCGTTGACGAATGCACAATGGGTGAGAACGCGGGCCACCGCATCGTCGATGGATTGACCGAGCCGGCGGCGCTGAGCCTGGATGTCGATGAACGGAATGGGATCGGGGCGCAAATGCTGGTTCATGTGTCCAATTTCAAAAAGCAATTAGCCGGCCACGCGGCGCGGCCCCTTGCGGGCGGTTGCCGCAGCGGCGGAATTGACGGGCGCCTGAAGACACTTGATCGCGATCTCAAGGCTGGCGACGGCTTGCTCGCCTGTGACGGCGGGGGTCGAGCCGGATTTCACCGCCTCGATAAAAGCCATCAGCTCGGCACGCAGCGGCTCATCGTGACCGACCGACAGATGGCGCATCGAGTAGCTGCCATCCGGCTGGAAGCCGAAGCACTCGGTGACCTGACGGGTCAGCAAATCGCCCATCACGTATTTGCCGCGGGTCGCGACGGTCACGTTGCGCGCCTTGAATGGCGTCAGCCAATTGGTGTTGATGTGCGCGAGCACGCCGGACGCAGTGCGGAATTGCAGCAGCGCGATGTCCTCGCGCTCGGCGACGGCGCTGGAGAGTTGCGGCTGCACATCGATGATTTCGGATTCGGTGAACCAGCGGATCAAATCGATGTCGTGGACGGCAAGGTCGATCACTACGCCGACGTTCGACATGCGCGGAGGAAACGGTCCGACGCGCGTGATCGCGATCGACAGGATGTCCTCGCCCTTGATCGCGTTCTTGATCGCGGCCACGGCGGGATTGAAACGCTCGACATGGCCGGCCATCAGCGTGACGCCAGCGCTGCGCGCGGCCTCGACGATCTCGTTGCCCTCCTCGACGGTGGAAGCGATCGGCTTCTCGACCAGAACGTGAATGCCCTTGGCAATGCAGGCGAGCGATATCTCGTGATGCAGATGGGTCGGCGCTGCCACGGTGACGGCATCAACGCCGGCCGCAAGCAATTCGTCGATGGTGGCGAAGGTCTTGCAACCGATGAATTCCTCGGCGCGCGAACGATGCGCCGGCAGCGGATCGGCAATGCCGGTCAGCGATACGCCCGGCAAACTCGCCAGAACGCGCGCATGGTTGCTGCCCATGACGCCCGCACCGATCACGCCGATACGAAGCCGGCTTTCACCCGACGCTTTCGCGGATGCTTTCACGCCAGACACCATTTCTGAATACCCCCGTCCGGCGGATTGACATCCGCATTGCCCGTCCGTTTCCTAGCACGCCGAATTCGCAGTGGCGAACGTGCGGGCAGCCCGGTCAAACACGTTTTGATTCAAACGATTACACGTCAAAACCGGCGGTTGGACGGTACTTGAGACCGGCTCAACGGCGAAACGAGCGCTTATTCAGCAGCCCGGGCCGAGCCCGGCAGCGGCAATGTCAGGCCGGCGGATTTGGCGTCGGCGCAGAACGCCTTGACGCATGCGAGCGTCAAATCGTCTCCCGTCTGCATCCCGAGACCCGGCATCTTTTGCAATACGTCGGCGGGCGCGGTGACGATATGGCAGCCCATGTCGTGCGCCTCGATGACGTTGAATGGCTCACGGGTCGAGGCCCAGATGATCTCGACGTTTTTAGTCTCGCGCGCCTTGTCCACGGCGTCCTGGACGATGGGGCGGTAGTCGATGCCGACATCGCCGAGACGGCCCGCAAACACGGAAACGCAGGCGGGTGCGCCGCCATCGAGCGCCGCAACCGCCCTCTCCACCTGTTCGGATGTGAAGATCGCGGTCATGTTCACCTTGATGCCGTCGCGCGACAGCGTTCGCACGGCGTCGAACAGCATTTCGCCGCGCGTCGTCATCACCGGAATCTTGGCATAGACATTCGCGCCCCACGACGAAATCAGCCGCGCCTGCGCGATCATCTCCTGTTCGTCATCCGAAATCACTTCAAACGAAATATGCCGGTCGGGCACCGCCACCACCAGCTCGTTCGCATAACGCACGTAGTCGGTAACGCCCGCTTTTTTCAGCAGCGAAGGATTGGTGGTGAAGCCGGAGATCCAGGCATTCTTTGCCATCGCGACGATCTGCGCCTTGTCGGCGCCATCGGTGAACAGCTTCACTTTCAGCGATTTGAGATCGACGGACATTGCAACTCTCCGGGTATATCGCGAAGTTTCTACGCCCGCCGTCCAGCCCGGGCAAGACCGGAACCCGGCCCGTCCCGGCTCACGAACGCCGATAATCGTCGTCGATGCGAATGATATCGTCCTCGCCGAGATAGCTACCGGTCTGAACCTCGATGAGTTCGAGCGGAATCTTGCCGGGGTTCTCGAGGCGATGCACCGAACCGATCGGAATATAGATCGATTCGTTTTCGTGGACGATCTTCTGCAACTCGTTGACGGTCACGAGCGCAGCACCACGCACCACGATCCAGTGCTCGGACCGGTGATGGTGCTTCTGCAGCGACAAACGGCCACCCGCCTTGACGATTATTCGCTTGACCTGATGGCGCTCACCGTTGTCGAGCGACTGGTATGAACCCCACGGGCGGTGAACCTTGAGATGATCTTCGGTCACCTTCGGCGCGACGCTCCTGAGTTTTGTCACCAGCCGCTTGAGACCGTCGGCATCCTTTTGCCGGGACACCAGCACGGCATCCTGTGTCGCAACAACGACAAGGTCGTCAACGCCTTCAAGCGCGACGAGCGTTCCGTCGCTGGAGACGTTACAGTTGCGCGAATCCTCGAATACTGCGGCGCCCTGCGCAGCGTTGCCCTCGGCATCCTTCTGCGACAGGCTCCAGACTGCGCGCCAGGTGCCGACATCCGACCAGCCGCAAGACACCGGCACGACGGCAGCCTGCGAGGTCTTTTCCATGACGGCATAATCGATCGAGATCGGCTTGGCTTGCGAGAAGGCGCCCGCATCAAGCGTAACGAAGCCGAGATCGTTGCCCGCCATGCTGACCGAGGCACTCAAGGTCTCGACGCTTTCGGCATCGACCCGGCGGTACTCATCGAGCAGCATGCTCGCACGAAACATGAAGTTGCCGCTGTTCCAGAGATAACCCTCTTTCAGATAGACAGCGGCAGTCGCCGGGTCCGGCTTTTCGACGAATTTTGCGACCGACCTCACATCGCCATCAATTCTTTCACCGGGACGAATATAGCCATACTCGGTCGCAGGGCGCTCCGGCGGCACACCGAAGGTGACGATGCGGCCGGCGCTCGCGGACGCGAGACCTTTGCGACAGGCTTCGACGAACGCAGCGTTGTCCTGCACAACGTGATCGGCGGCGAGCGCAAGCACGACCGCATCTGCGTTCCGCAATTGCGCAAATGATGCACCCGCCACAATGGCCGGACCAGAATCGCGGCGCGCGGGCTCCAGCAAGACGTCAGCTTCAAGGCCGATCTCTGCAAGCTGCTCGCGGACCATAAAACGATAGGCGGCGTTGGTGATAACGATCGCCCGGTCGAACAGTGCAGGATCGCTGACGCGCAGCAACGTATCCTGAAACGTCGAGCGGCCGCCGAACAAACTCAAAAACTGTTTCGGGCGGCCTTCGCGCGACGCCGGCCACAGTCGCGTCCCGGCGCCGCCGCACATGATAAGAGGAATGATAAGCGAACTCATAAACGTCTCTGACCTCAAACCTTGTGGTAATCGCGATACCACTTTGCAAATCGCTCGATGCCGCCTTCAACATCCGATGTCGGGCGAAAACCGATATCGCGGATCAGGCTATCGATATCCGCGCAGGTCTCTAACACATCTCCCGGCTGCATCGGCAACAGTTCCCGTTGCACCGGCTTGCCGAAGGCCTTCTCCAGCAGACCGACAATCCGCAACAACTCTTCGGATTTGTTATTACCGATATTATAGAGCTGCCACGGAGCCGAACTGGTCGCAGGATCGGGATGGCTTGCCCATCGTTGATCGCCATGCGGCGGACGGGCGATGAGCTTTTGTATCGCATCGGTCACGTCGTCAATATAAGTGAAGTCGCGACGCATGTTGCCGTGATTAAAGAGCTTGATGGGCCGGCCCTCGTCGATCGCCCTGGCAAAAAGATACATCGCCATATCCGGCCGTCCCCAAGGTCCATAGACCGTGAAGAAGCGAAGGCCGGTTGCGGGGAGGCCATAAAGATGACTGTAGGAATGAGCCATCGCCTCGTTTGCCTTTTTCGTAGCGGCATACATGCTGATCGGATGGTCGGTATTGTCGTGCACGGAAAAAGGTAGCTTGGCGTTCAGACCATAGACGGACGACGACGAGGCAAACAGAAGATGGCCGCATCCGTGGTGACGGCATCCTTCCAGCACATTCCCGAAACCTTGCAGATTGGCATCGACATACGCTGCGGGATTGTCGATCGAATGGCGCACGCCAGCCTGCGCCGCCAGATGAATCACTTCCGGAAAACGAAATTCCGCAAACAGCGCCGCGGTCTGCTCACGATCGGCGAGGTCCAGTTCTACAAACCGGAAAAGGGGGCTGGCGCGCAGAAGCTCAAGCCGCGCATGCTTGAGCCGGGGATCGTAGTAACTATTGAGGCTGTCAACGCCGACAACATGTCTGCCGGATTGCAACAAGCGCCGGGCAACATGAAATCCAATGAACCCGGCAGCACCGGTAATGAGGATGGGGTGCAACATCAATGCCTTCCGACATCCAGCATTCGACCGGGCGAAAACGCCATAATTCCTTCTCTTTATACGATCGGCCACTCACCGCAACATATTCGCAAGCGGTTTATCCGTTCTATTGCGGGGATGGCGTTAAGCGCTTAGGACACGTTTGAGCGCACACAGGGCGATTCATTGAATCCCGCAACGCGCCCGCAGCGTACCTTGAACCGGACGGCGTCCAGAAATCATGCAGCGGATACTGCTCATTTTGCTGAAGATAGCCGTGTCGGGCGGTCTCCTCTATTTGGCTCTGAGCAAGATCGACCTCGGCAATCTGTGGTCGAGACTCAATGCAAACAGTATCGGCTGGCTGGTACTGGCGGCTTGCATCATTGTCTTTCAGATTTTTCTCGCAGCGGTCCGCTGGCGTGAAATCACGGCCAGATGCGACGCCCCGCTGACATTGGGTCAGGCCACGCGGTTTAATCTGGTCGGAACATTTTTCAACCAGGTCTTGCCTTCAAGCATCGGTGGCGACGCCGTCCGCATCTGGCTCGTCAAGAATACCGGTGCCGGATGGCGCAATGCGACTTATTCGGTCTTTGTCGACCGCGCGATCGGCCTCATCGCGCTAGCCCTGCTGATTGCGGGAAGTCTGCCCTGGAGCTACAGCCTGATTGCCGATGTTCAGGGGCGCATTGCGCTGACCGCAGTCGATCTGATTGCGCTGGTTGGTGGCCTCGGGTTTCTCGTACTCGGTCAGCTAAAGTGGCCTTTCCTGAAGCGATGGTGGCTGACCCATCATCCATACCAGTGCTCGATCATCGCGGGTCAGACGCTGTTCAATGCGCGCAGCGGCCCCAAAGTGGCGCTGCTGTCGTTATCCATTCACGCCCTGACAGCGGCTGTCGGATGGTGCGTCGTGCAATCGATCAAGGCGCCGATCGCGCCGTATCAGATTTTCCTTCTCATTCCGCCTGTCGTGATCGTCACCATGTTGCCGATTGCCATCGCAGGCTGGGGAGTTCGCGAGACAGCAATGATGGTCGCATTCGGATATGCCGATCTGCCATCGCAGGACGGCATCAACATCTCACTGCTGTTTGGGGCCGTGACGTTTGCCGTTGGGTTATTGGGCGGGCTGGTCTGGATTCTCAGTCCGGAAAAGTCCGCGCAAACCGCCGGCCGCACGCCACTGCTCGACGCCTAGCGGAGTCCGCTAGCTTGATCCGCGCTTTGCGCGATTGACCAGCGATGTCGTGCTGAAGCCCTCGAGCAGATCGATCAGCAAAATCTCTCCGCCGTTTGCAGCCACCACCTCGTGGCCAACGACCTGCTCGCGGCTATAGTCGCCGCCCTTGACCAGCACGCTCGGCTTGATCTGCGTGATGAGCTTGAGCGGCGTATCGTCTTCGAAGATCACGACCAGATCGACCGCTTCCAGCGACGCCAGCACTTCGGCGCGCGCGCGCTCGTTCTGGACCGGGCGCGCCGGTCCTTTCAAACGCTTGACCGACGCATCGCTGTTGAGGCCGACGATGAGGCGGTCGCAAGCAGCTCTTGCCTGTGTGATGACCTTCACATGACCGGGATGCAGAATGTCGAAGCATCCGTTGGTGAAGCCGACCCGAAGATCGTCGCCGCGCCACTCCGCGAGCTGCGCATCGAGATCGGCAGCAGTCGGGGCGATCTTCTCCTCGACCGCGAGCGAAGCATGCGGCAGCAATTTCTTGCGCAGCTCAGCGGCCGAGACTGTCGCGGTGCCCTTCTTGCCGACCGCAACGGCAGCAGCCGCATTGGCAGCGCGCAGCGCCGTATCCCAGGTCGCGCCCGCAGCCATTGCGACTGCAAGCACGGCGGCGACCGTGTCGCCCGCGCCGGAGACATCGCGCACCTTTACTGGATAGGCCGGAACATGGATCGCTTCACCCTGCCGGGTGACCAGCGTCATGCCAAATTCGCTCTGGGTCACCAGCATCGCTTCGCTGTCGGTCTGCTGCATCGATAAACGCGCCGCATCGACAATCTGGGCTTGAGTTTGCGCAAGGCTGCGCGTGGCGTCGGCGAACTCCTTGCGATTGGGCGTCAGGATCGACGCACCTCGGTAAGCCATGAAGTTCATGTTCTTCGGATCGACGATGACGCGCTTGCCGAGCTTGCGCGCCGCGTCGATGGTGGAACGCACCACGCTCTCGGTCAGCACACCCTTGGCATAGTCGGACAACAACACGATATCGGCGCGCGGCAGCATGGCCATGATCGCGTCGATCAATGTCCGCTCGATCGCGGGTGCTGCGGGCTCCGCCTTTTCCCAGTCGGCACGCAGCATATGCGTCGAGAAATGTTCCGAAACGAAACGGACTTTGCGCGTGGTCGGACGCGCCGGGTCGACAACCAGCATCGGCTCGATCAGCGGCTCGGCATCGAACTGCGCTTTCAGCACGCGGCCTGAGTCGTCGTCACCGACGATGCCGACAAAGATACAACGCGCACCAAGAGCCGCGATGTTGCGCGCCACATTGCCAGCGCCGCCGACGTTGATCTCGCTGCGCTGAACGGCGATCACCGGCGCGGGCGCTTCGGGCGAGATACGCGCGACTTCGCCATAGACGAATTCGTCCAGCATCAGATCGCCGATGCATAGCACCGTCTTTCGGGTCATCGCGTTCGACAACATGTCGAAATCAAGCATCGAAAAGGCCTATTGTTATCCGGTCAGCGATATCGGTCCGGCCGGTCGAGAAAGTCTTTCACGTACAGATCCACCGCAGCTTCGAGCGGCGTGAAGCCGCCGTTGTAACCGGCACGATGCAAACGTTCGACAGTGGCCTGCGTGAAATATTGATAACTGCCGCGAATCTGCCCGGGCATATCGATATACGCGATGTTGGGCGATGTACCGAGCGAGCGATAGGCCGCGAGCATCATGTCGCGAAAGCTGCGCGCGTTGCCGGTGCCGACATTGAAGATGCCGCTGACCGACGGCGTCGCCAGCAGCCAGTTGATGACACGAACGACGTCATCGACGTAAATGAAATCGCGGCGCTGATCGCCGTCCGCAATACCGTCGCGGTGCGACTTGAAAAGCTGAATGGGACGGCCCGCCTTGATGTCATCGAAGCGGCTGGTCAGCACGCTCATCATCGAGCCCTTGTGCGTCTCATTGGGGCCGAACACATTGAAGAACTTCAGTCCCGCCCATTGCGGCGGCAATTTCTCGCCTCTCGCAACACGCGCTGCGACCGCCATGTCGAACAGATGCTTGCTCCAGCCGTAGAGGTTCATCGGCCGCAACTGCTTCAGTTCGGTCAGGTCATCACTGTCAGCGAAACCGCCATTGCCATCGCCGTAAGTGGCCGCGGACGACGCATAGACGAACGGCGTGCGGTTCTCGGTGCACCAGTCGAGCAGGCGCAGCGAGAGTTTGAAATTGGTCTCGACCACAAGATCGCCGTCGGTCGCCGTGGTTTCGGAAATCGCACCGAGGTGGATCACCGCGTCGAGCTTGCGGCCATGGAGCCAGTCGAACAATTCCGAGGGAGCGACGAAATCGGCAAGCTGGCGTTTGGCGAGATTCCGCCATTTGCCATCATGGCCGAGAAAATCGTTGACCGCGACGTCAGTGCGGCCCGCGTCATTGAGCGCCGCCACGACGTTCGATCCGATAAACCCGGCTCCGCCGGTCACAAGCAGCATCGTCCAGCCCCACAATTGCTGGGTCACCAATGCCCCACCCTCGCCTTACAGGCAACCGAACTCGGGAAGCGTGGTGAAGCCCCTTGGCAGGCTTGAAAATGGACTGGAAATTGGCGCTGGACGGGCGGCTTTCGCGGCGCTACCGGCTATATTCAGGCGTCAGCCGCCGCCCTGGAATGCCGGTGCCATATAGTAATGGACTATAATTCACTTCTTAAGGGAATGATGAGTTCGCCGGATCGCTCCGAGACGAGCCCGGTGCTGCTGGTCCCGTATATGTGGATCGGGGACTTTGTTCGCTGTCACACCGTGGTCCGGGTGCTCAAGGATCGCTGGCCGAACCGTCCTATCGACGTGCTGACCACCAAACTCTGCGCGCCCCTGCTCGACTATATGCCCGGCGTGCGATCCGGAATTCTGTCGGACCTGCCGCGCGGGAAGATCGCAATGGACCGCCAGCGGGCACTCGCGGATACGCTGCGCGCGAAGGGCTATGGGGCGTCGCTGGTGATGCCGCGCACATGGAAGGCCGCACTTGCGCCGATGCTCGCCGGTATTCCTCAACGCACCGGCTTCCTCGGCGAATTCCGTTTTGGCTTGCTCAATGACTGGCGCCGGGGCGAGCGATCCCTGCCCCGCATGGTCGATTGCCTGTCTGCACTGGCGCTGCCGCCGAACACCGACCTGCCAATGGATTGGCCGGAGCCGCAGCTTGTCGTCAGCAAAGCTGATATCGGCGCGTGGCGCTCCGTCCAGTCGTTAGGCGTCAACAAGGCTGTCGCTCTGGCGCCAGGCGCGGTCGGGCCATCAAAACGCTGGAGCTATTATGCGCAAGCCGCCAAGGAACTGACCGATCGCGGCTACGACGTGTGGGTGATCGGTGGCCCAGGAGAAAAAGACGCCGCAACCGAGATCGTCCACGCTGCAGGACCGCATGCGCGCGATCTCACCGGCGACGATCTGCGCAACGGCATCATGGCGCTCGCGGCTGCGGATCTCGTGATCTCAAACGATTCCGGTTTGCTGCATGTCGCGGCTGCAATCGGCTCACCGACGATCGGCATCTTCGGGCCGACCAGTCCGTTTCACTACGCGCCGCTCAATCCCGTCGACGCAATCATCGAGACCAAAACCGAAGTGGCATGCCGGCCGTGCCACAAACCGACATGCCGCATGCAGCATCACCGCTGCATGCGCGACATCCCGGTCAGCGATGTCCTCGACGCAGCCGGCAAAACATTGCAAACGGAAAAAGCATAACCAGCGGGGGCGATCCGTTGACCACGAGGAGCTGTTCGGCTTGCACCCGGTTCGTGCCACCGCTACCACTTTAACACTGAATCGACCGAGGCCAGCGTGACCAACGACCCAATCGGTAATCACTTCAAAGCGTCAGTTGACGGCCTCACCGCAGCGGCTGCGGACTCGGCGCTGCTTGCGCTTGCCCGCGACATCGCCGCGATGATTGCTGACGCTCTGCGCAACGACCACAAGGTACTTCTGATCGGCAACGGAGGCAGCGCTGCGGATGCACAGCACATCGCCGCTGAACTGGTTGGCCGCTACAAGAAAGAACGCCGCGGATATGCCGCGCTGGCGCTGACCACAGACACATCAGCGCTGACGGCGATCGGCAACGACTACGGCATCGAAAAGATTTTCGCCCGTCAGGTCGAGGGATTGGGCCGGCGCGGCGACGTGCTGATCGCACTCACCACGTCCGGACGCTCATCCAACATCATCGCCGCCCTTGAACTGGCGCGCGAAGCCGGACTGAAAACCGTCGGGTTCACCGGCCTCAAAGGTGTGAGCCTGAATGCGCTGTGCGATCATCTCTTCATCGCACCGAGCAGCGACACTCCGGTGATCCAGCAAATTCACATGACGGCGCTGCACGCGATCTGCGACCACGTTGAGCGCGCACTGACCGCGTCATGATCCAAAAGCCAGCCGCGTTTCTCGATCGCGACGGCGTCATCAACATCGACGATGGCTATATCGGCAGCCGTGAGCGGTTTCGCTGGGTGACCGGGGTTGCGCAAGCGGTGCGGAAATTAAACGGCGCAGGCTATTTCGTGTTTGTCGTCTCCAATCAGTCCGGCGTCGCCCGAGGCATGTTCAGCGAAGCCGATGTCACAGCGCTGCACGACTGGATGCGGAGCGAACTGGCCGAGCAAAATGCTGTGATCGACGATGTCCGCTATTGCCCGTACCATACCGAAGGCAGCGTCGCTGCTTATGCGCGCGACAGCGAGTGGCGCAAGCCAAAACCCGGCATGCTGCTCGATCTGATGGCGTCATGGCCGGTCGATCGCGCGGGCAGTTTCATGATCGGTGACAAACCGAGCGATCTTGAAGCCGCGTCAGCCGCAAAAATTCAAGGCTATCTGTTTGGCGGTGGCGATCTTGAAGAGTTCGTTAATCGCATCCTGGCGCAGAAACGCAGCGGGATCACGCCTTAATCCAATAGCGCCTCGGCCGCCTCGATAGCGCGCATGAACGACAGATATTGCAGCCTGGCGTCAAGAACCTTGATCGGTCCCGACCCGACGGGGCCAGTCAGCCCCGGATCGGTTGCGATGAAAATCGCGAGCAACGGCACGCGATAAGCGGCGGCGAGGTGCAGCAATCCGGTATCGACGCCGACGACGAGCGATGCACCGGCAAATGTTTGCGCGGTGATGTCGAGCGGCTGGCGCTGCAGAATGCGGCTGCCCTTGATCGCGCCTGCCAGGCGTTCGCTTCGCACCCGCTCGGCCTGCGTTCCCCATGGCAAGACCACTTCCAGTCCGCGCTTTGACAGCCACTGCCCAAGCCCGATCCAGTCCACCTCGCGCCACTCCTTGTCGGCGCGCGATGTGCCGTGCTGGAGGATGGCGTAAGGCGCGATACCTGCGGGCTGCGCACGCGGCAAACCGTAATCGATCGCGTCATCGAGTTGATAGCCAAGCGCGAGCGCCGTCAGCACACGATTGCGCGCGACCGCATGGAGCTCTCGCAAAACCGTATGCGTCACGTCATAGACGCTGGACGCCAGAGGCTCGCGAATACTTTTCCGGTCGTAACCGTGTTTCTCCCCCTTGGTGCTGCGGACAATCAGCGCGGACCGAATGAGGCCCTGGGTGTCGATAACTGTCGCATCGTCACGCCCACGCAGCGCCGCGCGAAACGCGCCGATCTCGCTCCACGTCGATGGCGCGAACGGCGCCGAGCGCCAACGCCGGGTCGAAACCGGAATCACGTCACCGATGTCCGGATGAAGCCGCGCCAGCGGCGCAAAATCCTCCTCGACGATCCAGGCCAGTTTGCGACCGGGGAAATGACGCGCAGCGTCGGTGACGGCCGGCATGTGGTGCACCACGTCGCCGAGCGAGGAGGTCTTGACGAAAAGTATGTCCCTCATCGGCACCACAGGCTGAAAACGGCAGGATCGGAAGTCAGGATTTGGCAACCATACGACGGATTCCCGGCGCAAAAGCCCGTAAATCCCGTCCCGGCGGACTGGCTTATACCTCAATTCCATTCTTTGACGACACCGTGGAGCCGATTTCGACGCTGGACTATGAAGCGCAGCGTTAACAGCCGTTAGCTTTCTGGAGTGCTCATCATGACTGTCCTCGTCACCGGCGGCGCTGGCTACATCGGAAGTCATACCGTGCGTGCACTTGCCGATGCAGGTGAAAGCGTCGTGGTGATCGACAATCTGAGCACGGGCTTCTCTGCTTTTCTCCCCGAAAGCGTTCCGCTGTTCATCGGCGATGCCGCGGACGAAAATCTTGTCGAAGGCGTCATCGCCTCCCACGGCGTCGATGCCATCATCCATTTCGCCGGTTCGATCGTGGTGCCGGATTCGCTCCGTGATCCGCTCGGCTACTATCGCAACAACACCATGACGACCCGCAATCTGCTCAGCGTCGCCGTGCGGCAGAACGTCAATCGATTCATCTTTTCATCGACCGCAGCTGTCTACGGCAATCCCGAACGCACGCCGGTGCCGGAAGAAGCTCCGACGCGGCCGACCTCGCCCTACGGTTCGTCGAAACTGATGACCGAGATCATGCTGCATGACGTCGCCGCCGCTCACGGATTGAAATTCGTCGCGTTGCGCTATTTCAACGTCGCGGGCGCCGATCCCGATTGCCGCATCGGCCTTGCAACCGTCGGCGCAACGCATCTTCTGAAAATTGCGGTCGAGGCGGCCACCGGCCAACGCGCCAAGATCGACGTTTTCGGCACCGACTATCCGACGCCGGATGGAAGCTGCATCCGCGATTTCATCCACGTCAGCGATCTGGCTGAAGCGCATCGCTCGGCGTTGGCGTATTTGCGCAGCGGCGGTCAATCGGCAACGCTGAACTGCGGCTACGGCCGCGGCTATTCGGTCATTGAGGTGATCGAAGCCGTGCGCCGCGTATCGGGCCGGAACTTCGCGATCCAGTTTGCCGACCGGCGTCCGGGCGACATCATGACCATGATCGCCGACACTTCGCGGATTCGCGGCACGCTCGACTGGACGCCGCGCTTCGACAATCTGGACGCCATCGTGACCCACGCGCTGGCATGGGAAGAAAAGCTCCTCCACGACCGCGAGACCAGCCGCCAACAAGCCGTCCCGGCGTGAACAAAGGTTCCAGACCGGGCCGAAATTGACTTGAAAATCAGTACTGAGGCGGGCAAACAGGCCAAACCGCGTATATAAGGTCAGACCAGAATTCGGTTTGCACCGCAGGATGCAATGGCCAGATTTTCTTTCAGTCTACAGGCCCCGAATGGCGCGCTTGCGCTTATTCGCCGGCTTGTCACGGAACAAGGATCGCAATACTGGCGGAGCTATCTCCTGTCGTTTGCGTTGCTCGGCGTTTCCGCAGGCGCGACTGCAGCAACTGCATACCTGCTCGGTCAGGTCATCAACAAGGCGTACATCGATCGGGATTTCAACGCGATCCTTGTGCTTGCTGCGGTGACAATGTTTCTTTTTATCGCCAAAGGCGCGGCGACGTATATCAGCACGGTGATTCTTTCCAGAATTAGCAACGCGATCATTGCCAACAATCAGCGGCGCCTGTTCGCAAAACTGATGACCGAAAGCCTTGGTTATTTTTCCAACCGGCACTCTTCCGAATTTCTACAACGGCTGACCGGCGGAGCCGCGGCCGTCGCGCAGGTTTTAGGTCTTTGCGTCAATGCGCTTGGGCGGGATTTGCTGACCCTGATTTCCCTGATCTCGGTGATGGTCTGGCAAGATCCTTTCATGTCGCTGTTCGGCCTTCTCATCGCGCCTCCCGCGGTTTTTATTATCCAAAAGCTGGTCAAACGAATCCGCGAAATCGCTAACCGGCAATTTGGAAGTTCGGCCTTCATCCTGGAGGCAATGCAGGAAGCATTACAGGGAATCCGAACCGTCAAGGCATTCACGCTGGAGAGCGAGATGCAGCGACGGATGAACGCCAGCATCGCGACAGTAGAAGCGATGTCGAACAAGATGACGCAGGTGATGAGCCGGTCCAGCCCTCTGATGGAGGCACTGGGAGGCGTGGCAATCGCTGCGTCGCTGGTTTATGGCGGATACCTCGTCATCAAACAAAATGCCGCGCCGGGCCAGTTCTTCTCTTTCCTGACCGCATTCTTGCTGGCTTACGAACCCGCAAAGCGTCTTGCTCGCCTGAACGTCGAACTGAATGCCAGCATGGTCGGCGCGCGAATGCTCCTCGACATCGTGGACAGCCCCGCGAGCGAGCCTGACGACAGCTTCAAGCCGGCGTTGCAGCTGAACGACGTGCGCATTGAATTCCGCGATGTCGGCTTCGCTTATCGCGCCAACGAACCTGTTCTCAACGGCATGAGCTTCGTTGCGATGCCGGGAAAGGTCACGGCCCTGGTTGGACCGTCAGGCGGAGGAAAATCGACCATACTGGCGATGCTGCTGCGATTTTACGATCCGCAAAGCGGAGTCATTTCTATCGATGGCCAGAATCTCAGTGAGACATCCAGACGATCTCTCCGCGATCAAATCTCGTATGTGGGTCAGGATATTTTCATGTTCCGCGGCAACATCCGCGAGAATATCGCATTCGGCAAGGACGGCGCGACCGAAGACGAAATCATCAGTGCGGCCAAGGCGGCTTATGCTCACGACTTCATCATGAGTTTTCCACTTGGTTACGATACGCCGGTCGGCGAACATGGTGCGCAGCTATCCGGCGGCCAACGCCAGCGCGTTGCCATCGCTCGCGCGCTGGTGCGCAACGCGCCACTGATTCTGCTCGATGAAGCCACAGCGGCACTCGATTCCGAATCCGAGAACCTTGTCCAGCAGGCCTTTGCACATCTGTGCGCCAACCGGACGACCATCGTGATCGCCCATCGGCTGCACACGATCATGCACTCGGATGCGATTCTGGTTGTCGAGGGTGGCGAGATCGTCGAACAGGGCAGCCACGACGACCTGCTGCGCAAAAATGGCCGCTACGCTACTTTTTTCCGTCTTCAGCATCAAAACACCAGCCCGCTGGCGCCGGCGATCGCTTCGGCTTAATTTTCAGCCTCCCTCCGCACTCAAGCAAAGAGCAACCCATGACCGCCTCCAGTTCGTTCGCGATTCCGGCACTGCCGCAGCCTGTCATCGCCGTTGCCGGATCCGACAAGCCGTTTCCGGTGCGCCGCGTGTGGTGCGTCGGGCGTAACTATCTCGAGCATATCCGCGAACTCGGCAACGACGAACGCCAGCCGCCATTTTTCTTCGCCAAGCATGCTGACATGGTTGCCCAAGCTGGCGTCACGGTGCCGTATCCGCAACTGACCAAGGATTTCCAGCACGAGGTCGAGATGGTGGTGGCGCTAAAGAGCGGCGGCTTCAACATCGATCCGCAGAAGGCGCTGGATTGCGTCTACGGTTACGGCGTCGGCGTCGACCTCACGCGGCGTGACCTGCAGATGGCATCGCGCAAGAAAGAGCAGCCCTGGGAGATCGGCAAGTCGTTCGACATGGGCGCGCCGTGCGGTGCGCTGCGCCCCGCATCCGAAATCGGTCATCCGGCGAAGGGCAAAATCTGGCTCTCGGTCAACGGCACCGAACGGCAGAAGGGCGACCTGTCCGAGATGATCTGGAATGTGCCGGAGATCATCGGCAAGCTGTCGTTGCAGGTGTCGCTCGGGGCCGGCGACATCATCCTGACCGGAACGCCGGCTGGCGTCGCAGCCCTTCAACCCGGCGACAAGATCGACTGCGGCATCGATGGCGTCGGCACGCTGGCGTTCAGCATCGGCAATCCGATCGCATAATCAATTCGCGAGCGCCCTCTCCACTCCGGCCGCGATCGCGAGCAGCTTACGGTCGCTGCCATGACGGCCGAACAGCATCAATCCGCACGGCAACGCGTTGCCGAGATTGATCGGCAGCGATACTGCGCACAGATCGAAGAAATTACCGATCGAAGTGTTGCGCAACAAGAGTACGTTGCGCTTGCCGAACTCGTCGAGAGCCACGACCTCAGCCTTGGTAGGCGCAACGATCGGTGTCGTCGGCAACACCAGCACATCGAAGCGATCGAACAGCGCATCCATCTGCGCGATGCCTCGCTTTCTGTCCTCAACAAGCATGACGTAGTCCGGCATTGTCGTCGCCGCAGCGCGCATGATGCGCTGACGCACAAACGGATCGACGCCATCGCCCTGCGCAGTCAAAAGCTCTCGATGAATTGCGTAGGCCTCCGGCGGCGCAAGCCCGCCGCGTTCGTTCACGCCCTGCATGATCGATATCGCTTCCGGCGTGACGTCGGCGGCCGATTTCCACGCACCCGATAGCTTCGCCAGCGCCGATGCAAACGCCACCGACACAGTGGCGTCGATGGCCTCCAGCGGCAGGCCCTGCATCATTCCGGCACGCACGCCACTCAATCCCATTGGCGCAAAATCGCTCGCCTCGCCGGCCATGATGGCATCCGCCAGCGCGCATTCGGCAACGCTCTTTGCCATCGGCCCGATGGAATCCAGCGAGAACGACAACGGATAGGCACCGTCGCGCGAAATCCGCTTTTGCGTCGGCTTGAAGCCGACGATTCCGCATAGCGCCGCCGGTACGCGGGTCGAGCCGCCGGTATCGGTGCCGATGGTGATGGCACCCATGCCATCGGCGACGGCAACCGCGCCACCAGAGGTCGAGCCGCCCGGCACGCGCGAACGATCCGCGGGATTGCCCGGCGTGCCAAAATGCGGATTGAGCCCGACGCCAGAAAACGCAAACTCGACCATGTTGGTCTTCGCCGCGATGACAGCACCGGCGTCGCGCAGCCGCTTGATCACCGGCGCATCGTCCTTCGCAGGCTTGCCTCGCGCCGCCAGTACTTTCGAGCCTGCGCGCGTCACTTCGCCCGTGATGTCGAACAGGTCCTTGATGGTGATGACAACGCCATCCATCGGCCCGAGCGTCTGCCCTGCTTTCGTCCGTGCATCGGCCGCGTCTGCAGCCCGGCGCGCTTCATCGGCGTAGACGGTAAGAACCGCGCGCGCGCCCTCGCCGTTCGGATCGGCGATGCGGGCAAGCGTATCTTCGAGGCGGTCGCGGGAGGTTTTCATTTCGTGATCGTGCTCTGGGGGCGGGACAGCAGGGACAATGGATTTTCCGGACGACGAACGCAATGCGGCCTGCAATGAAGTTTCCCGCACTTTCGCGGATACTCCGACACCCCCGCGTTAACCATTCCTAAGCCTCGTCCGCTATGCTCTTCGAATCATCGGAACCGGCCATGTTGCCAAGACACGCGCTGCACATCCTTAGCTTCACCGTACTCACACTCGCCGTGAGCGCGCCGGCTGTACGCGCCGCCGACCTTCCGCCACGCACAAGTCTGGGTGAGATATTTTCAGAGCCGCGCCCGGGCCGCGTGGCGGTCCAGCACAAAGATCGTTACGCGGACGACATCGCACCGTGGGTCAACAATTCCCCCTGGGTGCCCGGCTATTACGGGCGGTCCGGCGATTTCTATTACCGCTCGTATTACGGCACGCCGCTGACGGCCATTTACAGCCGTTTCCCCTACGCATGTAGATTCTACGCATCCTGCTAGATTTTCGCCGCAAACATCGCGCCTTCACCCGTGGTTCCACTTGCGATCCGGCGCCGCCTTCAACACAATCCCGCCGAGGCGGACCGGCTAACGGGGATACGAAATGCGAACGACGATAGTGGCGGGCGGCGCGGCGGCGGCTTGCCTGTTGGCCATATCGGCATCATTCGCGCCGGCACTCGCACAGACCAAGCCTGATGATGCATGTGCCAAATGGGAGACTACCCAGCCCGCCCGCATGATCGAAGCATGTTCCGAGATTATCGGCAGCGATGCCAAGGCGGCATGGGCTTATCTCAATCGTGGAATTGCCTATGCCGCCACCGGCAAGCCAGATGAAGAACTCGCCGATTACACCAAGGCGATAGAACTCGATCCCAAGCTCATCAACGCCCGGCAGAACCGGGGTGTCGCATATTACGATCGCGGCGACTTTGCAGCCGCAGCCAGCGATTTCGCCCAGGTGGCGAGCGTGAAGAAAGATCCTTACACCATGCTGCTGCTGTATCTGGCGGGTTCGCGCAGCGGCGTGGCAACGGCAGCGGCCGACCTCGAGACCTATGCGCGCACACTTGGCGCGGCGGGCAACTGGCCGTTTGCCTTGTTCGAACTCTATCTCGGCAAGAAGACCATTCCGGCCACCCTGCGCGCAGCGGTCACGAAAGAGCATCGCTGCGAAGCGCAATTCCATGTCGGCGAATTTCTTGTGATCGCAAATATCAAGGCCGCCGCTGAACGCCCGCTGCGAATGGCGGCAGGGGTCTGCACAAGGGACACAATCGAATTCAACTCGGCGCTTGCAGAATTGAAACGGCTCGGCTTCGAAACGACGCCCGCGAAGCCCCGCCCCGCGCGGCCGCCGCGCCCGCCTAAACCGCCAGCAACGGCGGCCGCGCCAGCGCGGTAGTAAGCGGCGATGTTAAAAACAAAAGCCCCGGATCGCTCCGGGGCTTTGCATGTTTTGCCGATCATCGCTTGTTTTTCGGGGTCATGCTCAGTAGCGGTAATGATCCGACTTGAACGGGCCGGTTTCCTTGACGCCGATGTAGTCGGCCTGATCCTTGCGCAGCTTGGTCAACGTCACGCCGATCTTGGCCAGGTGAAGCATCGCTACCTTCTCGTCGAGCGCCTTCGGCAGCACGTACACTTCCTTCTTGTACTTGCCGTCCTTGTTGTTCGCCCACAACTCGATCTGCGCCAGCGTCTGGTTGGTGAACGACGCCGACATCACGAACGATGGATGACCCATCGCATTGCCGAGGTTCACGAGGCGGCCTTCGGACAAGAGGATCATGCGCTTGCCGTCGGGGAATGTGATTTCGTCCACCTGCGGCTTGATGTTGTCCCACTTCATGTTCTTCAGGGTCGCGACCTGAATTTCATTGTCGAAGTGGCCAATGTTGCAAACAATGGCGCGATCCTTCATCGCGCGCATGTGCTCGATGGTGATGATGTCCTTGTTGCCGGTGGCGGTGACGAAGATGTCGGCGCGGGGTGCCGCGTCTTCCATCGTCACGACTTCGTAGCCTTCCATCGCCGCCTGAAGCGCGCAGATCGGATCGACTTCCGATACCATCACGCGGCAACCGGCCTGACGCAGCGACGCCGCTGAGCCCTTACCGACGTCGCCAAAGCCCGCGACCATCGCCGTCTTGCCTGACATCATCACGTCGGTACCGCGGCGGATGCCGTCCACCAGCGATTCACGGCAGCCATAGAGATTGTCGAACTTTGACTTGGTGACCGAATCGTTGACGTTGATCGCAGGCCACAGCAGCGTGCCAGCCTTCTGCATGTCGTAAAGGCGATGCACGCCCGTGGTGGTTTCTTCCGACACACCCTTGATGCTATCGGCAATGGCCTTGAAGTAACCCTTCGGTTTTTCCTTGAGCTGCTTCTTGAGCAGCGCGAAGAACACTTCTTCTTCCTCGGACTGCGGCTTGTCGAGAAACGCCGTGTCGCCGTTCTCCGCACGCAAGCCGAGATGAACGTACATCGTGGCGTCGCCACCATCGTCGAGGATCATGTTCGGATGACCCCCGCCGTGCCAGTCGAACAGCTTGGCGGTGTAGTCCCAATACTCGATCAGCGATTCGCCCTTCACCGCGAACACCGGAATGCCTGCGGCTGCGATCGCGGCAGCGGCGTGATCCTGCGTCGAATAGATGTTGCACGAGACCCAGCGAATGTCGGCGCCGAGAACTTTCAGCGTCTCGATCAGCACGCCGGTCTGAATCGTCATGTGCAGCGAGCCGGCGATGCGCGCGCCCTTCAGCGGCTGCTTCGGACCGTATTCCTCGCGCGTCGCCATCAGGCCCGGCATCTCGGTTTCGGCGAGCGAGAGTTCCTTGCGGCCGAATGGTGCAAGGCCCATGTCGGCGACGATGTAGTCGGAGAAGTCGGCTTTCTTTGCAGTGGCGTTGCTCATGTTGCTGTTCCTTCTTCACGCCCTCTCGCCGCCTGCGGGGAGAGGGTTAAGGTGAGGGCCGTCGCGGCCCATCATTCAAAATGCCCCTCACCCGGATCGCTTGCGATCCGACCTCTCCCCGTTAACGGGGAGAGGTGAAGAGCGGCGGATAGCTAATTACACAGCGCTCTTGAGCGCGTCGGTGAGATCGGTCTTCTCCCACGAGAAACCGCCGTCCTTGTCGGGCGCGCGGCCGAAGTGACCGTATGCGGAGGTACGGGCGTAGATCGGCTTGTTGAGGTCGAGATGCTTGCGAATACCGCGCGGAGTAAGGTCGAACGCTTTCGCAACGGCCGTCTCGATCTTGTCCTCGCTCACTTTGCCGGTGCCGTGGGTATCCACATAGATTGACAGCGGACGTGCGACGCCAATGGCGTAGGCGAGTTGCAGCGTGCAGCGATCGGCAAGACCGGCGGCGACAACGTTTTTGGCGAGATAGCGCGCCGCGTAAGCTGCCGAGCGGTCAACCTTCGTCGGATCTTTGCCGGAGAATGCGCCGCCGCCATGGGGAGCTGCACCGCCATAGGTGTCGACGATGATCTTGCGGCCGGTCAGACCGCTGTCGCCGTCAGGACCGCCGATAAAGAACTTGCCGGTCGGATTGATGTGCCAAACTGTATCCTTGCCGATCCAGCCCTCGGGAAGCGCCTTGCGCACATAAGGCTCGACACGCTCGCGCACCTGATTGGACGTCATGTCCTCGATCAGATGCTGATGCGAGACAACGATCTCGCGCACGCCGACCGGCTTGCCGTTTTCATAGCGCACGGTGACCTGGCTCTTAGAGTCTGGGCCGAGCACCTTCTCGGTGCCGGCGTGGCGCGCTTCCGCGATCAGCCGTAAAATCTTGTGGGCATAGAACAGCGGCGCCGGCATCAGCTCTGCTGTCTCGTTGGTGGCGTAACCGAACATGATGCCCTGATCGCCAGCGCCCTCTTCCTGGTTGGTGCCGGGCTGCAGCGCATCGACGCCTTGCGCGATATCGGCAGACTGCGGATGCAATAAAATCTGAATGTCGGCGGTCTTCCAGTGGAAGCCCTCCTGCTCGTAGCCGATGTCCTTGATCGCGTTGCGAACGACAGCTTCGATGTGATCGTTGGTAACGGTGTCGGGTCCGCGAGTCTCACCCGCGATCACCACCTTGTTGGTCGTCGCCAGCGTTTCGCACGCAGCCCGGATTGCCCACGGATCGATGCCGGCCTTCGGTCCTTCGCGATAGAACAGATCGACGATCTCGTCCGAAATCCGGTCGCACACCTTGTCCGGGTGACCTTCCGAAACCGACTCACTGGTGAACAAATAAGACCCGCGCATCAATCGATCCTCTTCCGCCGGAACCCGGCGGCCCTGTGTTGAACTTTCAGATGGAGCGTCAGTCCCGCCTGCGCGAGATGACATAGGATTCGTCGTAGAACCAGAGGCCGTTGTGCTTGCGCAAAACCTCTCTGGTGGCATCGAGGTAGCGGCCGCTCTGGGTGACTTCCGTCAGCCGGTCATCTTCGACCTGAGCCACATACACCGCCGCGTTCCAGGCCGCAAAGGCCGTGGACGTCCCAATGGGGCCTGTGACCTCGTTGGGCAGCGCTTCCATATCATATCTGAAGATCGAGCGGCTATCGGCATAGGCATTAAAATTGAGGTCCCGCCCGGCCGATCCGAGTTCATATTTAACGGCCCTCAGCAGCTCATGACGGCTCACCGCAAAAGGATTTTCTCCGGGCCAGACAGACTGGACGATCTCCATTCCGGGATCCTGCCCGTGAGAGTGAATTCCGATCAGCCGCCCTCCGGCCCGCAGTGCTTGCGCCAGCGGCGCAATGATCCGTTTGGCGCGGAAATTAACCGACGATCGGGCGCGATACGGCTGCGAGGCGATCACGAGGTCGAAGTTGGCTTCGGACCGGCCAGGGCGCGGGATCATCGAATCCAGCAGGAACCGATGGTCCTCGCGGTAGAGCACTAACACGACCGGCCGCTCATAGACCGGCATGCCCGAGCGGGGCGATACACTCGCGCGCCAGTTCTCTTCCAGAAAAGGAATTTGCGCAGCGATCTGCGTCTCGAAATCGCCTGCCGAATTGCCCCGTAATGGCACGTCACGCCAGATCATGCTGGCGGCAGCGGCGGGCGATTTTGGCGTCAGCCAGGGTGCCTCCGCGTAGTTCATATTGGTCAGAACAACGATGCTGGACGGGTGCTCGAACAGGCGATCCGGCACCTTGTCGAGAACAAGGCGCACGTCCTCGAAACTGATCTCCTTGCCGGCGATATAAAATGGCATGTGAGGAAAACGGCCGTGCATCGCGCGCATGACGCGGGCAAGCACCGTACCGTCGCCCAAGCCCGCATCGAACAAACGCAGCGCCGGCGGCCGGGGGTGGATGCTGCCAAGCTCGAGCGCCACGCGATCTGCGATGACGCGCTTTTCCGAACAGGTGTGCACGAACAGCAGATACTTCTGCCGGTTCTCGAAAAAACGAAAATTGCCGCGTGGATCGCGCCGCTCGATGGGCGGCGCAGGGCGCGGCGTTGGAGCAGAACCGCCGGGCAATCCGTCGCCGAGAAATGCGTGAATGCGGTCCAGCGTGTCAGTCGTGATCCGCTTGCCCTCGCGCAAACGTGACACCAGTTTTCCGTCATTGACGGCCCGGCGGCCAAAGGTCGATTCCGCCATCCCCGCCCCGCGGCAGTAGTCGGAAATCTGAGCCAGCAAGGCGTCGTTTTTCATGCGGTGCGATTTGGTGGGATGGAGTGGGCAGCGACATTCAGCCCAATCCTCCTAACACGCCATTCCCACGAAAGAAAAGCCGCCTCGGACCATTATCCCGGGCCTGATTTCTCCCGGATCGACCTTTTAGTCGCGCTCGTTTGTCTAGCGTTCGGACGCCCGCGTGTTGCCCAACGCAGCACGCATAAACCGGCCGCTCAAGCGCCTTTGGGTTTCTTTGGGGAACGAGCCGGGCGAGCGGAAGCCTGCTTTGACGTGTTCAGTTCCACAGCGGCGCGAATAAGCGTCTTCAGCGCTTTTTCATTTATCTTGTCGCCCTCATGAATGTCGATGGCGCGCCGCATGTTGCCTTCGAGGCTGGAGTTGAAGAGACGCGACGGGTCCTTCAGCGAGGCACCCTTGGCGAAAGTCAGCTTCACGACAGCTTTGTAAGTCTCCCCGGTGCAGATAATGCCGGCATGCTCCCAGACCGGAACCCCTCGCCACTTCCACGTCTCGACCGCTTCAGGATCGGCCTTCCTGATAAGAGCCCGGACCCGCGCAAGCATCGCGCCGCGCCAGTCGCCAAGTTCATCAATCCGCGCATCGATCAGCCGAGAGGGTGAGTCTGCGCTTTTTGTCTCCCTTGCTTCGCTTTTCTTCGCGGAGGGTTTTACTTTCTTCATTGTTGCACCTGCTTGGCAGCGACCTTAGTCAGCTCGGTAAAGCAGGCCCTAGACGAGCGCATCAGGCTGCTTCACTTCGATTTCGACAAAGCTGATCGGATGCTGCGAGCCATTCATGACGTCATGCTCGACGCCGGATTGCCGCATGTAGGACTGACCCTTGACCAGCGGCACGTCGGTAACCTTCGCACCATCGTGAATCTGCAGCACGCCATCGGTCAGCATGATGACGAAGTACGGCCAGCCGTGCTTGTGCCACCCGGTGACCGAGCCTGGCTCGAAATCCCAGCGCGTGATCCGCAGCGTTGGGTCGTCCTGCTGCAACGTCGGGATCGCAGGCGATGTGCATTGAAAACCGGGCATGCCGAACTCCTATTTCACAGCCATGCTAATTGCAGCCACGTCTCTCGCCAACGGCTCAGCCCCACATCTCTCGGGAAATCTCGACAGCGAGCGCAAGCTTGGCCCACTGCTCGTCTTCCGAGAGGATATTGCCCTCTTCCGTCGAAGCGAAGCCGCATTGTGGCGACACAGCGAGTTGCTCCATCGGCGCATACTTCGCGGCTTCCTGAAGCCGGCTCACGATGTCGGCCTTCTTCTCAAGCTCACCGAATTTCGACGTAATCACGCCGACCACGACGATCTTGTCGCCCTTCGGCAGAAAACGCAGCGGCTCGAAGCCGCCGGCGCGCTCGGAATCGTACTCAAGAAAGTAGCCGTCATAGTTGGTGCCGGCCAGCATGGTTTCGGCGACAGGCTCATAGCCACCCGACGAAATCCAGGTTGAGCGAAAATTGCCGCGGCAAACATGGGTTGTGATGACCATATCGGCAGGGCGATCGGCGATCGCGTAGTTGATCATGCGCGCGTAAATCTGCTGCAGATTGTCCGCATCCTCGCCGCGCGCGCGCACCTTGTTCAGTTCATCCTGCGAGCAGAGATAAGCCCACACTGTATCGTCGAACTGCAGGTAGCGGCAGCCGGCGTCGTAGAACGCCTTCACCGCCTTGCGATAAGTCCTGCCGAGATCGTCGAAAAATGGCTCAATATCCGGATAGACGTCCTTCGAGATCGCCTTGCGGCCACCGCGAAAATGCAAAACCGCCGGCGACGGAATCGTCATCTTCGGCGTGTTACCCACAGCGTCACACTGCGCTTTCAGGAAACGAAAGTGATCCAGCATCGGGTGATCGGCCGGGAAATCGAGCTTGCCGATGACACGCACCGAGTCGTTGCGCGTCTGAATGCCGGCGAACTGGATCCCCGTCTCGGGATGATAGAGCTCACAGCCGGTCAGCCCGGCAAGAAAATCGAAATGCCACCACGAGCGGCGAAACTCGCCGTCGGTCGCGAGCTTCAGGCCGATCTCTTGCTGCCTGCGTACGACCTTGACGATTTCATCGTCTTCGATGCGCTTCAGCGCGGCCGCGCCGATCTCACCTTTTTCGAACTGCGCGCGAGCTTGCTTGATGCTCTGCGGGCGCAACAGGCTTCCAACTTCATCGGCCCGGAATGGCGGCTTTGTTCTCAACATGATCGCTCTCCCCGGCCACCGAAAGAATGGCGGCATACTGCTGCCGGATGTTTGGTTCCGGCCTTGGCAGAACCTATAGCCTGGCTTGAAGGATCGAGGTACCGGTTCCGGCAGCGATCAATCGGTGAACACCACCGTCTTGCGGCCATTGAGAATGACCCGATCCTGCAGATGATAACGAATGGCGCGCGCCAGCACGCGGCGCTCGATATCGCGGCCCTTGCGGATCAAGCTCTCCGGATCGTCGCGATGGCTGATGCGCTCGACATCCTGATCGATGATCGGCCCCTCATCGAGATCGCCGGTGACATAATGCGCGGTCGCGCCGATCAGCTTCACGCCGCGCTCATGCGCCTGATGATAGGGTTTCGCGCCCTTGAAGCCCGGCAGGAACGAATGGTGGATGTTGATGCAGCGGCCGGACAGGCCGCGCGCGAGGTTGTCCGACAGTACCTGCATATAACGCGCGAGCACGACCAGATCGGTGTCGGTGTCAGCCATCAGCTTGAGGATCGAAGCTTCCTGCTCTGCCTTGGTCGCTGTCGTCACCGGCAGATGGTGGAACGGTATGCCGGACAAATCGAGACCATGATAGGTCTCGACGGGATGATTGGAGACGATGGCGGTCGGATGCATTTCCAGTTCGCCGGTACGCCAGCGATAGAGAATATCGGCCAGACAATGATCGAATTTCGAAACCAGCAGCATGACGCGCTGGCGACTGGCGCGGTCACGCATGCGCCAGCCGAACTTGAAGCGCTCGGCGATCGGCTGAAACGCAGCCTGCAGTGCCTCGACCGTGACCGGCTTGTTCGCCTCAAACACCACGCGCATGAAGAACTGCCGCGTCTCGATATCGTTGAACTGCTGGGCGTCGGAGATATTCTGCCCGTTCTCGAACAGGAATGCCGAGACGGCTGCAACGATGCCGGGCTGATCGGGACAGGACAGGGTCAGAACGAACTGGCGATGATGCATGATGAATATGTGTGCAGCCGATGAGGGAACGCCGGGTTGCTCTATCATCCCGGTGCGATTGCGCCAATGCTCAGGTCCGTGACAATGGCGGAGCAAGCTGTTTGTGGTTTAGTACAGGTTTCTGATTACGCAAGGACGACGCACAAGGACAACGTATATGGCCGACCGCCTCAACGGCTACCGCATTCTGATTCTGGAGACACGCGAGGAAGCGCAGTTCTCGCGCATGCTCGCTGACCAAGGCGCGGATGTGATCCAGTGCCCGATGTTCGTGATTCACGATGCGCCGGATGCGGCTCCGATTGAAGCGTGGATCAAGCGCTTTGTGGCGCAGCCGTTCGACGATCTCGTGCTGATGACCGGCGAAGGCTTGCGGCGGATCATGACCGTGGTGCGCCGGATCGGACTAGAGGCGGAGTTTGTCGCGGCGCTCGGCAAGGCCCGTAAATTTGCCCGCGGGCCGAAGCCGGTACGCGCGCTGCGCGAACTTGGCCTTGAGGCGCAAGAAATCACCGAAACGCCGACGTCGGAGGGCATTGCGGAGATGCTGGGCAAGCATAATCTGAAGGGCCGGCGGCTAGCCTTGCAGCTTTATCCCGACCGCGACCATGCGAAGCTGATCGCCGCGATCAAGTCATTGGGCGCCGAGATCGATTCCGTGCTGCCGTATGTCTACGATCCGCAGGCGGCCGAAGGCTCGATCGTCACTGCGATCGACGAGATGGCATCCGGCCGCGTCGATGCGATCGCGCTGACCAGTTCAGGCCAGGTGCGGCGGCTGATGGATACGGCGAAAGCGCACAACTGCGAGGATCGTCTTCGCGCCGGACTCGAGCGCACACCGATCGCATCGGTCGGACCTGTCGTCTCGGACGAACTCGGCAACTACGGCCTGCGCGCGAGCATCTATCCTGACAACGATGCCTTCTTCATGCGGCCCTTGATCAGCGCCATGGCGAAAGAACTCGGCAAGTCGAAGCCGCGAGCGGCGGCAAGCTAGTCCACATCCGGCGGGATCATCACCACACGGCCGTAGCGCACACCACGCTCGGCGAACACATGATCGGCGACGTGCTGCACGTCGGCGGGCTTGCCGTTGAGGATCGCAACCTCAAGACAATTGTCGTG
>JAKFUP010000120.1 GCA_021732625.1 Hyphomicrobiales bacterium | reverse complement strand
TGAGCGAGCGCAAAGCCGAGATGATCGAGATGCGCCCGTCCGGCGGCAACCGCCTGCGTTTGGTGTTTTACGCTCCGACCCGCGGACTGATCGGCTATCAGGGCGAACTGATGACCGACACCAAGGGCACGGCGATCATGAACCGCCTGTTCCACAACTACCTGCCGTACAAGGGCGATATCCAGGGCCGCCGCAACGGCGTGCTCATTTCCAACGATCAGGGCGAAGCTGTCGCCTACGCCATGTTCAAGCTGGAAGATCGCGGCCCGATGATGATCGAGCCGGGCTGGAAGGTTTACAAGGGCATGATCGTCGGCGAGCACACCCGCGACAACGATCTTGAGATCAACATTCTCAAGGGCAAGCAGCTCACCAACATCCGTACCACCTCAAAGGATGAAGCGGTGCGCCTGACACCGCCGATCCGCATGACGCTGGAAAAGGCACTGGCCTACATCGAGGACGACGAGCTGGTCGAGATCACGCCGAAGTCGATCCGCCTGCGCAAGCGTTTCCTCGACGCCAACGACCGCAAGCGCGCCGAAAAGACCAAGGAAGCGATGGCGAGCTAAGCCATAGATACCCGCGGTTTCGTCATCGCCGGGCTTGTCCCGGCGATCTCGTTCAGGCAGGCAGTGCGTCCCTGATCGGGATCACCGGGACAAGCCCGGTGATGACTGTCAGAACAGTTTCGCGAGCGAAACGCTCATGTCCCTGCCCTCCTCCATCGATATTGCGATCATCGGTGCCGGCGCGGCGGGCCTCGGCGCGGCACGGGCGCTGCAGGGAGCGTTTCCAGGAAAAGTGGGCACCGGTTTTCCGTCAGGAAACGCGGCAAATAAAAACCCGAGCGGCCTCTCGGTACTGGTGCTGGAAGCACGCGACCGCATCGGCGGGCGAGCCCATACGCTGATTCTGCCCGGCGACATCACGTTCGATCTCGGCTGCGAATGGCTACATTCTGGCGATGTGAATTCATTCACCCCGATCGCCGGGCAGCTCGGTTTCGCCGTCGATAAAAGCCGCCCACCCTGGCGCGAGCAAAGCGTCGACAAGGCGTTTCCGCAGCGTGAGCGCGATGACTTCATCGCTGCACTCGACGCTTTTTACGAGCGCGCGGAGCTGGCCGCCGAGCGCGATGAAGACAGCCCTGCGAATCTCTGTCTGGAGCCCGGCAACCGCTGGAATCCGATGATCGACGCCATCAGCACTTACATCAACGGCTGCGAACTCGATCAGGTGTCTGTCCATGACGCGGATTGTTACGACGACACCGAGGTCAACTGGCGCATTCGCCGCGGCTATGGCGCATTGATCGCGGCCTATGGTGCGCCGTGCCCCGTCGCGCTGAATACGAGCGTCAAGCTGATCGATCATTCCGGGCCACGCATTCGCATCGAGACCTCGCGTGGCACGCTTGAGGCAGACAAAGTTATCGTCACCGCCCCGACCGATCTCCTCGCGCGCGAAGAGATTCGGTTTTCTCCGCCACTGCCGGACAAGGTCGCGGCCGCCGCGGGCCTGCCGCTCGGTCTCGCCGACAAGGTGATGCTCGCGCTCAGCGAACCGGAGGCGCTGCCGATCGACGGCAACCTGCGCGGTGCGGCCATGCGCACCGCCAGAGGCACTTATCATCTGCGACCGTTCGGGCAGGCCTGCATCGCAGGTTTTTTCGGCGGGCGTTTCGCGCGCGAACTTGAGGACGCGGGTGATGGGGCGATGACAGCGCAAGCGATCGATGAAGTCGTCGCCATGCTCGGCTCGGACTTCCGCCGCAAGCTGACACCGCTCGGCTGGTCGCGCTGGGCGCACGATCCATTCGCGCGCGGTTCGTATTCACACGCGCTGCCGGGTCATGCCGGCGATCGCGCGATCCTCGCCGCGCCTGTCGATGATCGTATTTTCTTTGCGGGCGAAGCGACTTCGCCGAACTTCTTCTCCACCGCCCACGGAGCAAGAGATTCAGGGGAGCGAGCTGCGGGGGAAGTTGTCGCAACCGTCTAGGCGATTACTGCTTTCTTTGGCTCAAGGCATCGGTGAGAATCGTTGCAATGGAAGCGCTCTCCCCCTCCGCCAGCCAATGCCCGTCCTCACCTGAGTTCGGCACCACGCGGAAATCCACCTTGGCTCCGCCGCTGCGAAAGGCATCCGCCATCCGCCGCGACAGCGCAGGCGAGAAGTACGAATCATTCTCGGCGATGATCCACGTCACCGGCACACGCGCACCCTTGCCGAACTTACCGGCTGTTGAGATCAACCGCTCCGGCGCACACACATCGCCAGCGCGATCGTTGGCGCGGCCGCCACGGCCCGGCGCGAATGCGATGATTCGTGAAATCGTTTTCGGATCGGATTGAGCCAGCGCCAGCGCCCCCCATCCCCCCGCCGAATGGCCGACGACAAGCGCACCTTCTTTCCTGACGAACGGCTGCGTGCGGATGAAGTCGATCGCTGTGCGAATCGCTTCCGCCGTCACGCGCCCGGCTTTTGCATAGTCTGCGCCGGCGCAATCGCCCTGATCTTCGAGGTAAGCCCCGCCGGTCGCGCCATGCCCGGGCCGTTCGGGCACCAGAACCGCGAAGCCGCGTGCGACCAGCGCAACAGCAAGCGCGCGGTATTCCGGCTGCGGCATCTGCGCGCGGCGAATCGCGTTCTGGGTCGAAGCGTGGGCAATCAGAGCGAGGGGAAATGGACCTTCCCCAGGCGGCCGGAACAGCAAGGCATGCGACACAACGGACGCGTCAGGCGATGGGACCCGCCAAAGCTGCCACCGCGCCGGGCTTTCCTCGGCCGATTGCGCCCCCGGCTGCACCTGAGCGCTGGCATATGTGACAGGCATGATTGCGCACCAGAAAACCGCGGCAATCAGGCCAGCCGCAGTCGCGGATGGGGGAAACAATGGTTTTGGCATCATCCTAAAGTCTGCATCAGTGCTGCAAATGGCCGCTGCCACACCCTAACATGAACGGCTTGTCACGTTTCGGCACATAGCAACCCGGAACATGATGCAAAAAGTCCACATCTTAACTGATTATTAATTACAGACCTTGAAGCGCGCCTGCCGACTTGCTTTGATCTACCCATGAGCACAACCCTCATCGAGGTTCGGCCGGCCAAGACCGCGGATGCGCCCGAGGTTGCTATCACCCATGACGAAGCATGGCGCGCCGCCTATCAGGGCATCATTCCCGGCGCAGAACTGGAAAAGCTGATCAACCGCCGCGGCCCGCAGTGGTGGGACAGCGCGATCCGAAAGGGCAGCCGCGTCAGCGTGCTTTCGTTCAGCGACAAGGTCGCAGGCTATGCCAACTATGGCCGCAACCGCGCCCGCAGCCTGCATTTCGACGGCGAGATCTACGAGCTTTATCTTCGACCCGAATATCAGGGACTTGGTTTCGGCCGCAAGCTGTTCACCTCGGCTCGGCGCGATCTCGCTCAGAGCGGACTGAAGAGCATGGTGATCTGGGCGTTGTCCGACAACGAGCCGGCGGTGGAGTTCTATCGCGCGCTCGGCGGCCGCATGGTGGCCCGCTCGTCGGAAAAGTTCGGGCCGAAGTCGCTCGACAAGGTCGCGTTCGCCTGGACCAACTAAAATCTCTTTGCTAGACCGCAGGCTGGCCAAGGGCGTGAATCGCGCATGCCGCGCGCAGCGTATTCACCAGCAAACACGCCACCGTCATCTGCCCGACGCCGCCGGGCACCGGCGTGACCGCACCAGCAACTTCCAGCACTTCGTTGTAAGCCACATCGCCGACCAGCCGCGTCTTGCCATCGGCCAGCGCAATCCGGTTGATGCCGACGTCGATCACCGTTGCGCCGGGCTTGATCCAGTTCGCTTTCACCATCTCGGGCTTGCCGACGGCTGCGAGAACCAAATCAGCGCGCGCACACATCGAAGCCAGATCGCGGGTGCGCGAATGCGCGATCGTCACCGTCGCGTTTTCGTTCAGCAGAAGCTGCACCAGCGGACGGCCAACCAGATTCGAACGGCCAATAATGATGGCATTCATGCCCTCGAGCGACGCATGCACGGTCTTGGCAAGGATGATGCAGCCCAGCGGCGTGCATGGCGTCAGCGCAGGAAGGCCGTTCGCGATCCGCCCGGCATTCACCGGACTGAGGCCATCCACATCCTTGGCCGGATCGATCGCCGCAACGATCGCTTGCGGATCGAGACCTGCCGGCAACGGCAGCTGCACCAGAATGCCGTGCACAAGCGGATCACGATTGAGCTTTTCGACAACCGCGAGAAGTTCGGCTTGCGATGCGTTCACAGGCAGCAGGTGCTCGAACGATGCCATTCCCGCGGCTTCGGTCTGCTTTACCTTGCTGCGCACGTAGACTTGGCTCGCTGGATCGGAGCCGACCAGCACGGCGGCGAGACCGGGCGTGACGCCATGCTCGCGCTTGATGCGCGCAGCATCGACGGCGACGCGGGCGCGTAAATCGGCCGCGATGACCTTTCCGTCGATAACCTTCGCAACCATCAAATGACGTTCGGGTAGATGTAGTACGTGATCACTCGCTGGATGAACATGATGAGCAGGATCAGGATGATCGGCGAGATGTCGAGGCCGCCGAGATTCGGCATGATGTTACGGATCGGCCGCAGCACCGGCTCGGTGATCCGATAGAGAAACTCGGCAACCGCCGAGACAAACTGGTTGCGGGTATTGACCACATTGAAGGCGATCAGCCACGACAGGATCGCCGATGCGATCAGAAGCCAGACATAAAGGTCGAGGACGATGATGACGATGTCGAGAATAGCGCGCATGGAGAGGCTGGCTCACTGGCTCGGGCGGGATGGAACTGCACCGCAAACTATCGTCTCGCCTGCGGTCTCACAAGTGAGGTTTAACCTCAAAACGCCTTGAAAGCAGGTGATTTCAGCCATTCTTGACTTGATCTTGGGGGAGCGAGTAAATGACGCCGCGTGCTGGCCGCAGCATGTTTTTGCCGCGGCCAACAAGGGGCCATAGCTCAGCTGGGAGAGCGCGTCGTTCGCAATGACGAGGTCGGCGGTTCGATCCCGCCTGGCTCCACCAACCTCCTCCCGGATCACACGTCTTGGATTACACACTTGCGAACTTCGGCTTCCGCTTTTCGACGAAGCTCGAAACGCCTTCCTTGAAATCGGCGCTTGCAAGCGAAACCATCATTTCCCGATTGGCGTCCGCCGTCGCCTCCGCCATGGTCTGGAACGGTACTTCGTAAAGCTGCCGCTTGATGACGCTCATCGAAGCCGGTGCGACATAATCCGCAAGATCGCGCGCGTAAGCCATGGTCTGTTCGCGCAACTGATCGAGCGGATAGAGCCTGTTCACGAGTCCCATGCGCAACGCTTCGTCGGCCTGCACCCGGCGCGCCGACATCAAAAGATCGAGCGCGTTGGCGTGGCCAACAATGCGCGGCAGCATCCAGCTGATGCCATGCTCGGCGATCAGGCCGCGGCGTGCGAACGCGGTGGTGAACACCGCACTGTCGGCTGCAAAACGGATATCGCAATACAGCGCATGCACGAGACCGATGCCGGCGGTCGCGCCGTTGAGCATGCCGATCACAGGCTTGGGGATCGAGGGATAGTAACCGTTGCGAGTCTGCCAATCGCCGCGGCGATTCATATCGTAGGCCGGCAGCACATCGCGCCGTTTGATGTCATCGGGATCGAGCGTCTTCAACGCATCCATATCGGCCCCGGCGCAGAAACCGCGCCCTGCGCCTGTCAGCACGATCACGCGCACGTCCTTGTCAGCTGCAGCTTTGTCCATGGCGTCGCGAACATCGCGCTCCATTATCGACGTCCACGCATTCATGCGATCGGGCCGATTGAGCGTGATCGTCGCGATGCGATCCTCGACGCTGTAGAGAATTTGCTCGTAGGCCATGAATTTCTCCCTGTCTGATTTTCTTGCTTGATTGCCTATCAGGATTTTTTCCGCGGACCTCGCGCCACGTAGTCGATGGTCTCAGGGCGTTGCTTGAGCCATCCGGTCCATCGGGTGAACACCTTGCCCATGCGCTCCGGCGCAACACCGAGCTGATTCATCGCGACGCCCCCGTTGACCGACTCGCGATACTCCGAGATCAGCCCGTCCTGCACGAGAAAACGGCTCATGCCGTCGATGACGATCTTGTTGCCCTTGTAGCCTTCGATCATGGACGTGAAGCTCGACAACGACCATGCGTATCCCATGCCATCCGCGAATACCGGATCGAACATCTCCCAGCGATAGTCGGCTGCGTCGCGGTGAAACATGTGCTGCATCATGTGCGCGATCTCGGCACGGCCTTTGTGCGGGCCGTAGATGTAGTCGTAGTAGATCGCATCTTCCGTGAAATGGGCGGCGAAGCGCGCGCCGTCGCCGGACTCGGCCGACAACGTGTACTGCTTCAGAAGTTCGGCAAAAGCTGCTGTATCCATCCCGGTGCCTCGCTTTTGCAAGCATCTTGCGCGAGGATGGACGCGCGTATCAAGCGCGCATCTTATTCCGCCGCGGCAAGCGCGAGTGCCGGCTCAGCGCAGATATCCGGCGCTTGACGCAGCCAGATGTCGAGGAAGGCATTGAGCCACGCCCGCTCGACAACATCGTAGATCGCGCGATAGCTGAAATGATCGTGGCGCGGGCGCGCGCCCGGCATATCGAGGCGTTCATGTCCGCGCGTGGTCCAGCGATGCATCATCGCGGTGGTGACGTCCGGATGGAATTGTGTCGCCAAGGCGGTGCCGCAACGGAACGACTGAATCGGGAAATCATCGCCCTCTGCAAGCAGTACGCAGCCCGACGGCAACTCAAATCCCTCGCGATGCCACTGATAGACGTGATCCGGCCAATCTGTGCAGATCGCCCGGCCCGCTTCGGTCGGACGGATCGCGTAGTAACCGATCTCGGCGCGGCCTTCACGATGCGGCGCGACGCTGGCACCGAGTTGCTTCGCCAGCATCTGCGCGCCGAGGCAGATGCCGAGGAACGGGCGGCCTTCCCTGAGCGGAACGGAAATCCAGTCGATCTCGCGGGTGATGAAATCATCGGAATCGTTGGCGCTCTGCGGTCCGCCAAAAATCACCGCGCCAGCATGGCGCTCCATGGTCTCAGGCAGCGGATCGCCAAACCGCGGACGGCGGATGTCAAGCGGATAGCCCATCGCTCGCAGCGCGTTTCCGACACGGCCGGGTGTCGATGTTTCCTGGTGCAGCACGATCAGAACAGGGCTCAGATGCTTGAATTCGAGCGCCGGTTCAGGCGCTGACACCGTTTTGTCTTTTCGGTGCAGGGCGACCACAGCTTCGATTTCCGCTGCATCCGTCACGATATCGTTGTCACGTCCCATAACCTCCGAATCGTAGCCTTGTTTGGTTAAGAGTCTTAGGTCAGTTAAAATTTTCGATCGCCGCATACGCGGCATCGCCGTTCGCAAAGCAAGTCATGGGCCAAAATTATGGGCCAAATTCATGGGCCAAATTTAGGTCCAACCGTTGTCGCTAAGGGGAAGGTCTACGTTCACCGCTTGCGCTGAACGGCTCCGGCGGCGGCAAGAACGAGACCGCGCGGGACGAAGCGCAGCAGGAACGGAATGATCCGCACACCGAAGCCCGGCAGAACCACCCGGCGGCCTGCCATCACACCTCGATATCCCGCAGCGGCAACGTCAGCCGCCGAGACATTCAGGACCAGCGAATCGAACCCCGGCTTGAAGCCGGCCCGTTTCTGGAATTCGGTCGGCACCGGTCCCGGACAGACTGCTGTGACCCGCACGCCCTTTCCGCCAAGCTCGAGATGCAGCGCCTCGGAAAACGACAGCACGTAAGCCTTGCTCGCGTAATAGACGGCCATGCCCGGCCCGGGCAGGAAGCTCGCGATCGAACCTAGATTGATGATGCCGCCGCGATGGCGGATCAATTCATCCGTGAAGCGCAACGTCAGATCGGTCAGCATCTTGACGTTGATGTCGATCATGTTGAGCTGATCGGGCGCACTTAGCGTCATGGCATCGCCGAACAGCCCGAAGCCGGCATTGTTGACCAGATACTCCACCTCGACGGACGCCGCCGCCAAAGCTGAAGCGACAGTCTCACCGGCGCCATTTTGCGACAGATCGCAGCCGATCACGATCGGCTCGGCACCCCCCTTGGCAACAATCTCTTTTGCCAGCGCTTCGAGATTTTCGATCCGGCGTGCGACCAAGGCTACGCGATAGCCGTTTGCAGCGAACAGCCGCGCAAATTCAGCGCCGATGCCCGCGGAAGCCCCTGTTATCAGCGTAACCCGTTCAGTCATGAACACACTTCGTTATGAGAATACCCGTCATATCCCGATGCGGGATTATGACGCGGAGCGCCTTATGTGGTCTCGTCAAGCTTCGACTGGCCCGAGACCTGCCGTCGCAATTCAATCCGGTCGCGGGAGGAGACCCCGAGCAGATCGGCAGCCCGCCAAACGACGCTCTCTTCGAATTCGCTCGCATGGCCGTCGGCATAAACCAGTTCCCACATCATCTCGATGATGCGCAGCCGGCCTTGCTCGTCGACCGACCGCATGATGACGCTGGTGAAGTGGTACATATCCACCGCCTCACCCTCGGCCTTCATCGCCTCGGCAATCAGTTTGTCAGCGGTTCCGGGATCGAGCTGGAAACGGAACTCGAGCAACGCATGCAGCTTGTCGGTTTCGGCTTTCGACGGCACGCCATCGAGCGAAATCACATGGATCAGGAGCGCAGTCGCCGCGAGGCGATAGTCGGTCTCGTCGAAGGTACGCTGGTCATCCGAAGGTGACACGACATCGGAAATAAACTGGCGCAGTCGATCGAGCATCACGTTGGCAATCAGATAATGCGCCACGGGACCGGCGCGAGAAGATATCCTCGCTCTATGACCTGAAAACCGGGCTGTTGCAATCGCAGGGTGCGTCGCCCTGCGCGCAGGTCCAAGATAATCATGCGTCTTTACAGCAGCTTGATATCTTTTCGCGCCGTTGGATCGTCCCGATTCCGTGCGGAAGGAGCGGACTTGCCTTATCCCGCGCCGAAAAGCCCGATCCCATGCTGGACACGCCGGATGGCGGAGGGCATCAACGGCCAGCCCGGCGAATATTTGATCCCTCGATGATTGCGACTGAGCCGCTGCATGACTGACGCTTCCCAGGCCATCCCCACAGCGGAAAGCATCGCCGCGCCGCTCCGGCACGGCCTGTTCCGGCGCATCTGGCTTGCCAGCCTGATGTCGAATCTCGGGCTGATGATCCATGGCGTTGGCGCCGCCTGGGCCATGACTCAGATGACGTCGTCGGCCGACATGGTGGCGCTGGTTCAGACCTCGCTGATGCTACCGATCATGCTGTTCGCCATCACAGCGGGCGCCATCGCAGACATGTTCGACCGCCGGATTGTCGGGCTGATTGCGTTATTGATCGGATTGTCGGGCGCCATCGCGCTTTCGACTTTGGCCTGGCTGGGGATGCTGACGCCCTATTCAATGCTTGCACTGTGCTTCGTGATCGGCACCGGCATGGCGCTGTTCGGACCGGCATGGCAGGCCTCGGTCAGCGAGCAGGTGCCACCGGAATCGCTCTCGTCGGCCGTGGCACTGAACGGCATCAGCTTCAACATTGCTCGTTCGTTCGGCCCGGCGATCGGCGGCGTCATCGTCGCGGCGGGCGGCGCGATGGCGGCCTTCGTATCCAACGCCTTTCTATATCTGCCGCTGCTGGTCGTCCTGTATCTGTGGCGGCGCAAGCTCGAACCCGGACGCCTGCCGCCGGAGCGTCTGAACCGCGCCATTATCTCTGGCGTGCGCTATGTCGCCAATTCACCCTCGATCCGCATCGTGCTGACCCGCACGCTGATCACCGGCATCGCCGGCAGTTCGATTCTGGCGTTGATGGCTTTGATTGCACGCGATCTGCTCGGCGGCGGCGCACAGACTTTCGGCCTGATCCTCGGTGCATTCGGCATCGGCGCGGTGATTGGCGCGCTCAACATCACCATGGTGCGCAAGAACTTCAGCAGCGAAGCATCGGTGCGAACCTGCGCACTGACCATGGGTCTTGCGATTCTGGTCATCTCCACAAGCAAGATGATCGTCTTGACCGCGGCGGCGCTCGTGGTCGCTGGCGCGGCCTGGATGCTGGCGGTCACGATATTCAATATCGGGGTGCAGCTTTCCGCACCGCGCTGGGTCGCCGGGCGCGCACTTGCGACGTTCCAGGCTTCGATCTCTGGCGGCGTCGCCATCGGAAGCTGGCTGTGGGGACATGCCGCCAATATGACCGGCGTCAGGCAAGCGCTGATGTATTCGGCGATGGTGCTGCTGGTGTCGCCGGCGATCGGTCTGTGGCTGCGGATGCCACCGGTCGCCGGTCGCAATGACGAGGCCATCGATGTGCTCGCCGATCCGGAGGTGAAGCTGCCGCTCACCGCGCGCAGCGGTCCGGTCGTGGTCGAGATCGAGTACCGGGTTGTTCAGGACAAGGCGCGCGAGTTTCATGCGCTGATGCAGCAGGTGCAACTGACGCGCCAGCGCAATGGTGCCTATGGCTGGTCGATCGCGCGCGACATCGCCGATCCGGAATTGTGGACCGAGCGCTATCATTGCCCGACCTGGATGGATTATCTGCGCCAGCGCAGCCGGTCGACTCAATCCGAACGCGCGCTGCATCAGCAGGCGATCGCCTATCACTCCGGCACCGAGCCTATTCGCATCAGGCGCATGCTGGAACGGCCGTTCGGATCGGTCCGCTGGAAGGACGACACCCCGGATCGCGGTCAGGACACCATCACCCCGATCTCGACGTGACATCCACAAATAGCACTCGTCATTGCCGGGCATAGCCGTTTGAAGAACGGCGTAGCTTCGCTCGCCTATGACCCGGCAATCCATCGATCCTTTTGAAGAAAGATGGATGCCCGGATCAGGTCCGGGCATGACGACGGAGAGCTTTTACCGCCGCGAGATGCGAAACACCGGCGAGTGATCCGGCTGCGTCGTGACGATGCCGACGGGGATCACCGGCCGCTCGCTGATGATCTCGACCTTGAAGGTCTGGATAATCTTCGCCAACGCCAGCGTCGCTTCGACCAGCGCGAAATGTGCGCCGATACAGATGCGCGGACCTGCGCCGAACGGCATGTAGGCAAATCGGTCCGGCTGCGGCGCGCCCGGCATAAAGCGCTGCGGAATGAAGGCGTGAGGATCCTGCCAGAGCTTTTCGTGCCGTTGAAGCAACCACGGCGCGATGAAGACAACATCACGCTCGTTGATCTTCCGTCCGGCCACCGTATCAGGCCCTGTCGCGGCGCGCGCGACCAGAAAAGCCGGCGGATAAAGCCGCATTGCCTCGTCGACGACGGCACGCGCAAACGGCAACTTCGACATATCGGTGGTCGCATCGATCGGCACAGATCTGACAGTCTCGGCAAGCTCGTCCTGCGTCGCCGGATCGATCGAGAGCAAATAGAGTGACCAGAACAACGCGGTCGCCGTCGTCTCGTGGCCCGCGAGGATCATGGTCGCGACCTCGTCGCCAAGCAGTTCGTCAGAGAACGAATCGCCGGTCTCCGGGTCGCGTGCGGCGAGCATCAGATCGAACAGATCGCGCGGTGCGCCCTGCCCGCTCGATAACTGGGCAACCATGGCACGGCGCTCCTTGACCAGCTTGCCGATGAAGCGGGTCCAGCGACGGCGAAAAAACGCGCGCCTGATGTCCATCGGGCTTGGGATCGCGAGCGGAAGCAAAATGTCGAGAAAACGTGGCGCCCCATAACGCTCTGAGTATTCGATAACAAAGTTACGCAGCGCCGCGGCATCCTTCCCCATATCCATCGAGAACATCGTCCGGCCGGCGATCTCCAGCGTCATCCGCTGCATCGCCTCGCGGAGATCGACCGGCTGTCCGCACTTGTCTTTCAGTTCATCAATGGCTTCATCGGTTGCCGACAGCATATGCGGCACCAGCGTCGTCACCGCGCGTGGCGTGAAAGCCGGCGCCAGCGTTCGCCGCTGATGCTTCCACGATTTGCCGCGCGCGGTCAGTAGACCGTCGCCCAGCATCGGCCGAAGCACGCGAAGTCCCGCCGGCGTGCGGAAATAATTTTCGTAGTTCTCGACCAGCACATAACGGATCGCGTCGGGCGTATTGAGCGTGAGGCTGTTGCGGCCGAGAAACCTGCCTTGCAGAATTTCTTCCCGATAAGCCCGATCGCCCCAGCTTGTGATTGCATTCTTGCGGATCGCTTTCAAACGATCCACGCCGCTCATGTTCTCTGGTGCAACAGGGGGGCGCGGTGGCACAACTGGTGCACGCTTCAACGGAAAGTCCAATGCTTCGGCAGTGCTCATCACAAGCCTCGGTTTTTCGTCCGTACAACAATTTTCTCAAGATAGCGCTTTTGCTGACCAAGGAACACTCATTGGCCAAACAAAACGGCCGCCCGAGGGCGGCCGTTCGCTAAATCAGCCAGCAAAAGAAGGCCTACATCGCCCGTACGGTGGCCACAAAGCGTGACATCTCTTCTTTCAGGTGATCGCTTTCCTGCGACAACATCTGCGCCGATGTCAGTACCTGCGCCGATGCGGCGCCGGTCTCGCGAGCACCCTTATTGACCTCGACGATGTTCGCCGCAACCTGGCTGGTGCCCTGCGAGGTCTGCTGGATATTGTGCGCGATTTCCTGCGCCGCCGATCCCTGTTGATCGATGGCACCGGCAATCGTGGCCGCAATATCGGAAATCTTGCCGATGGTGTTGCTGATCTCCTTGATCGCAGCCACTGATTCCTGCGTTGCCGACTGCATGCCGGTGATCTGCGTGCTGATCTCGCTGGTCGCCTTTGCAGTCTGAGAGGCCAAAGCCTTGACCTCTTGTGCGACGACGGCAAAGCCTCGGCCCGACTCGCCCGCACGCGCCGCTTCGATGGTGGCATTCAGCGCGAGCAGGTTGGTTTGCTCGGCAATGGTCGTGATCAGACTAACGACATCGCCGATGCGGATGGCCGCCTTCGACAGTTCACCGATCCGTGCGTCGGTGGTTTGCGCCTGTTCGACGGCTTCGCTGGCGATTCTGTTGGAGTCCTGAACCTGTCTGGAGATCTCGGCGATCGATGCACTCATTTCCTCGGTCGCAGCCGCAACCGAACGCACGTTTGCAGATGCTTCTTCCGACGCAGATTCGACCACGCCCGAAAGCTGCTCGGTCATTTCTGCAGTCGAGGTCAGCGTGCGAGCCGAGGCTTCCAGTTCGCCAGACGCCGACGACATGGTGTGGACGATATTTCCGACCGCAGATTCAAATTGATCGGCGAGTTTGTGCATCTCCGACTTGCGTTCGGCGACGACGCGCTTCTCGGCCTCGGATCGCTCGGCACGAAGCCGGCTGGCCTCGGCCATGTTCTCCTTGAAGAAGTTCACGGCACCCGCCATCTCGGCTATTTCGTCCGAACCGCCGGTGGCGACATCGGTATTGAGATTGCCCGACGCAATCGCCTTCATACTGCCCTGCAAGCCGTGCAGGCGGCGCACCACGCCACGGCCAACATAGAGCCAGCCAATCAGGAACGCCGTCGCAAGACTGACGAGCGCGATCAGGATCAGCGTCATGCGGCTTTGCGTGATCGCTTCCTGCGAGTCGCTGACGGCAGCACCAGCAGCAATCTCGCTGCGCTTTTCGAGATCGGAAACCTGTTCGCCGAAAGCCTTCGCCAGCATGCGGTTATCCGCCACCACCTTCATGGCGGCGGCGCTGACCTCAAGCTCCTTCTTGCGCAGATCGAATACGTTGTTGTCGCGTTTGCCGAAGGCAAGAAAATCCCCAAACAGCTTGGTGATGTCATCGACTTTCAGAACCTTGAGCGCCTTAACGATCCGGCCCGAGGTTGCGTTGAAGCGGTCGCGCACCGGCGGCAGCAGGTCGAGTGAAGGAAGGTCGGACGCCTCGACAAGAATTCCGAGCATCAGGTTGGCTTCGGCGCGCAGATCGAGGATGGCCTGCAGCATGGCCAGTTCTTTATCGGCCAGCCCGGCAAGCGTTTTTTTGACCGCCTCGGGATCATCCAGCTTGTCGCCGATGCCTTGCAATTCGAGTGTCAGACTGAAGCCGGCATCGTCCGCCATCGGACCGAGCTTCTCGCTGATCTTTTGTTGAACCTTCCGCAGCTCGGCCACCTGCGCGATGCGATTCGCGGCAATGCCCTGACGTTCGGTCATCGCCTTTGCCAGGCGATCGAGATTTTCCAGCATGCGATTGCTGGTCTGCCCGAACTTCTGCGCGTCATCCGGATTGAGCGAACTCACGCTCTGTGTCAGGCCCTGGCGCGCTGCGGCGAGCGCCTTGGACGCTTCCTCGCGGCCAGCGGCATCGATCGCAGCAAGCAGGCTCGGTGCCGCAGCGGCGACGTCACCTTCCGCTTTGACGACACGGGCGGTCTTGGCGATATCGGGCAGACTCTTCTCGGTCACGATGAACAGCGCATGGCCGATCCGGTCGTAAGACAGGATCGCACTGACGCTCGCCAGTACGGTGAGACCAGCAACCACACCGAATGCGAGGAACAGGCGGCCGCGCAATCCCAGGCGGGTCCACGACGACATCACGGCTTTCATCGGGAAACTCCCCTCAAAACTCTGAACTCAACATTCAAAACGCGCGGCGCTCGTCCCCAACGAGCGCCGCGCGCCGGCCCCTGATCAGGAGCCCGACTTCTCGAGCTTGTCGACGGCCTTGAACGAGCCGTCTGCCTGAATCACAGTGAGGAAGACAGTCTCCGAACCACGGTTCGAGGTCGGGCTGTACGTCAGCTTGACGCCGCCGAGGTCGATAGTACCCGCCTTCTGCACGGCTTCGAGCATCTTGGCGCGGGTCGGTTCACCGTCGACCTTGTCGAGCGCGGCAGCAATCGCACGGCCGACCATGTAGCCTTCGAGCGAGACGAAGCCGGGTTGTGCATCGGCCGACACCGCCTTCAGCGCGGCATGATACTTCGCAACTACAGGAATGCCGGCATCCTTCGGGAACGGAACGACCTGCGTGATCACCACGCCAGCGCCATCAGCGCCCAGTTCTTTCGCCAGCGCGTCGGAGCCGACGAACGAGATGTTGACGAAGGTGGCGTTGAGTTTGATTTGCTTGGCGAGCTTGATGAACTCGGCCGCCGGCTTGTACGGGCTGATCATGATGACCGCTTCCGGCTCGACCTTCTTGATCGCCAGCAATGCTGCCTTCACCGCAACCGTGTTGCGCTCGAAGGTGCCTTCGCCAGCGAGTTCCATCTTGCGCTTCTCGAGAGCACGCTTCACGCCCGCAAGACCCGCCTGACCGAAGGCGTCGTCCTGATACATGATGGCGATCTTGGTCGCGCCCAGATCCTTGGTGAGGCGCTCGACCATCGCTTCCGTTTCCTGGAAGTAGCTGGCGCGCACGTTCATCACCATCGGCTTGTACGGTTCGCGCAGGAATTCCGCGCCGGTGAATGCGCCGATGAAAGGTGCACCCGCGGCAGTTGCGATCGGCTGGGTGGCGGCCGAAGTCGGCGTGCCGACAGCGCCGGCAATGGCAAACACCTTGTCGTCAGAAAGGAGCTTCTTCACAGCTTCGATCGACTTGTTCGGCTCGTAGCCGTCGTCGACGCTCTTGAGTTCGAGCTTGCGACCCTTGATGCCGCCAGCTTTGTTGATCTCCGCGAATGCGGCTTCTAGGCCAAGTTTCATGCCCTGGCCGAGCGCCGATGCCGGGCCTTCAAGCGCCGTGGCCTGGCCAAACACGATCTTGTCTGCAGACACGCCATCTTCGGCGGACGCGGTGACGCCAGCTACAACGAGAGCGGCGAACGCAAGCGGCAGTGTACGGTGGATGAAAGCGCGCATGAAGGTTTCTCCGAATGATGCGGCAATGAAAGACGCGACATCATCCCCTCGAAAACTTCACGATTGATTAACTCTAAGAAATTGATACCGCAAAAGCAGCGATTTATGCGGTTTAACCTGATACAACCGTTCGGTTACAAAAAAGAAATTCCTGCAAACAGATAGTTGCGCGTTTTGCCGCATCCACTCCATGTCGTCAGGAATAACGCGCGGCGCTGATCTTTACTATTCGTTAACATTTCGAATCATGCGCAAAGACTTAATGCACCTGCGGCCGCTTCAGGAAATCGGCACGATCGGCTGACGCGAGAACCACCTCGATCTCGTGCCTCTCGCGCCGAACCGTCAGGGGAACAGCAACGCCCGCAGCACCCAACGCCCATACTCGTCGATAGAAATCCGCGTGCCCCTCGATTCGTTTGTCATTGACCGCGACTATCGTGTCGCCGACCTGGAGTTTGCCGCGCATGGCCGGACCATTGGACGCAAAGCCAATGGCAACGACGTCTCCATCGATCTCGCTGGCGAACATGCCGAGCCACGGACGCGCCGGTTTGTTGACGCGGCCGAACTTGCGCAAATCGTCAAGCACGGGCCGCAGCAGATCGATCGGCACGATCATGTTGAGATGCTTTGCAGCGCCCGCCTGATCGGTTTCGAGCTGCAGCGACCCGATGCCGAGCAAGTCGCCGCGATCCGATATCAGGGCCGTCCCGCCCCAGTTGGGATGAGACGGAGCAGTAAAGATCGCTTCATCCAGCAGGTATTCCCAGTAACCTGCGAACTCGCGCTTGGCGACGACTTCGCCAGCCACCGCACCGGAGCGGCCACCCATTCCGCCGACGATGACGCGGTCTCCGGCTTTCGTCTTGCCGGACACACCAATACTCAAAGGGTCAAGATCGATCGAGCCCAACGCCTGAACCAGACCGAACCCCGTCACCTGATCGAAACCGAGCGGATAGCCTTCGACGACACGGCCGTCACCGAGATGCAGCCATGTTGTCTGGGCTTCCGTGATCAGATAGCCGATGGTCAGAACAAGACCGCGATCGATCAGCACGCCGTTTCCCGCGCGCTCGGTGCCGAGCGTTTCAGCGGTGAAGGCATCGTTCGGGATGATCGAGTGAATCCCGACAACGGACGACAGCGTGCGATCGATGTCGAAACCGAAATCCTGCGCGCGCGGCTGAAGACCGGACGGAACCTTCCACTGCATCTTCAGGGTCATCGCGAGATTCTCCGTTGCCAGGAGTCTAGCAGACTGGAGGCCTCACCGCTGCCGGGAAGCGATCGGCATGCACCGAATTCAATCGGGTTTGATCGCAGGCGGCGGCGTCAACGCGAAGTCCTGGCGTTGACGTTTCCCGAAGTTGAAGAAGTGGTGCCGCCTATAGGATTCGAACCTACGACCCCGTCATTACGAATGACGTGCTCTACCAGCTGAGCTAAGGCGGCAAACCAGATCGTCGCGACAGCGCGACCGAAACTTGATGACAGCTTGATCGGAACACTGCACCGATCCAATCCGCTCCTGATATCGGGCGGCGGCCCGTTTTGCAAGAACGGGCAAAGCCGCCAAAGCCCGATTTCGAGAAGAAGCCTCTGAAAACAGGGCTGAACTTTTGAGGGCCCAGAATCCGCTCAGGCACTCCAGCGCGCCAGAAACCCGCGCAAGCCCCCGATCTGTTGCCGCAGCGGCTGGCTCTGATCCGCAAACTCCTCAGTTGCCGCCATTTCATCGTCCACGCCCGGATCGTCTGGCGCGCGGACGATGGGAATAACCGCCGGGATCGCCGGAGGCGGCGCCTTCATGTCCTGACGTGACCGGAAGATGGGGGGTGGCGCGACCGGCGCAGCAGCCGGAACAGAAATAGGCTCGGCTTTCGCGGGCGAGGGCGTTGGCGTTGGGGCAGCAGCAGCGACCTCGTCCTCGATCGGAACAACGAGCGGCGCGTTGTCTTGTGTCGCCGTGTCTTGTGTCGTCGTGTCTCGTGTCGTTGTGTCCTGCATCGCCTCAATGGCGGGGGGCCGCGGCGGAGCGATCGTCGAATCGTCCGGCATTTCGGCATCGACGGTCGTGGCTGAACTCGGCGGCAGCGATGCAAGCGGAACCAGCCATTGAAACGCATCGAGCCTTCCGGTGACCGGCGACACCGGACGCCAGCGATCCGAAACGTAGCCATCCGCGGTCCACACCGCATCGGGCAACGCGCGGACCGCGCGCAGCATCCAGCCGCGCGCCTTGCCGCTGTCGCCATGTTCGGTCCGCTCGATGTCCGCCATCAGCATCGCCACGCGCTGGGTCGGCGCAGCCGTCAGCGGCGCAAGCGCTTCGCGGGCGCGGACGAATTCGCTGGCGTCGAGCGCGGCACGCGCCAACGCGAGCGCGCCTTCGACATGGCCGGGTGTTTTCCTGGCGAGGGTTTCCACCCGTACCAGCCGTTGCCGCGCGGAATCGCCGAGCTTCACATGCGCGTAGGCATCGGCAAGATCCGGATGCGGATTGGCGAGCCACGCGGTTTCGATCAGGCGCATCGCACGGCGGACCTGATGCTGCTCGCTCTGAAATTTTGCCGCAAGAACTGCCGCGGGCGTTAGCGTAGGCGCAAGCTTCACCGCTTCAGCAACGGTATTGCGCGCTGCATCGCGATCCGACGTTTCAAGATCAAGCGCCTGCGCGGTCAACAATACGCCGCGCTGGCGGCGATGAGTTTCGCGGTCGATCAGTCCGGCCGAAGCGTTCCTGTCGAGAATCTCCAGCGCCCCCCGCCAGTCGTTGCGCGCGCACCGAAAGCCAAGCACGGCGTGCGACGCCCAAGGCGACGCCGGCGCGAGCTTCAATGCTTCTTCCGCAATGGCGACGGCTGCGAACGGATCATCATTGCGTTGTGACTCGATAAACAGGCCGCGCAGACCGAGCAGGCGTGTGTCGCTTCGCTCCGCCATGGCGCGAAACGCGCGCTCAGCTCCGCTACGGTCGCCATCAAGCTGCGCGGATTGCGCATCGAGCAGCAATGCCAGCGGATCGTGCGCAGCGATCCGGCGCGCGATTTGCGCGTGACGCCGCGCGGTACCTGCATCGCCATGGCCGATTGCGAGGAGCCCGTGCGTAATAGCGTCGCGGCCACGCGCAAGATTGCGTTCGCGGCGCATGCGCCGTAGCCGTTGTGGCGATCGCCAAATGCCGCGGACGATGGACCAGGCGATTGCAGCGGCCACGAAGGTGACACCGAGGATCAGAGCGAACACCGGCAGCGATGTTTCGACACGCCACCCGCTCCAGACCAGATTCACCGAACCGTTTTGATCGGCCATCCATGCTGCACCGAATGCGGCGACGGCGATCAGTGCGAGGAAAAAGAGAACGCGGATCATCGAGGGCCTATTGTGCGGGCTGGCCGAGTGCGGCAAGCGCACCCGCAGCGTAACGGCGCGCTGCCTCACGCGCAGCATCGCGGGCAACAGTCTTTGCCAGCCAGGCTTGCGCCGGTGCACGTTGGACTTCCGGCAACTCCATCAGCGCCGCCCGCGCGGCTGCAATATCGTTGCTCCGCGCAGCCACCGCGATCTTTGCCGTTTGCGCAGATTGTACAGCGCTCGCGTCACTGGCCGCATCGACGCGCTCGACCTTGACCAGTTTTGCAGCATTGTCCTGAAGGCGGTCGAGTAACCCGCCAACACTACCTGTCGCTGCCTGTTTTGCAGCGGGCGGCGACAACTGCGGCAACAGCGCTTGCAGTTCACGCGCCAGCACTGCGTCGCTTGGCAATCCCGACGTTGCGAAGCCATCGAGCGGTTGCAGTGCTGCATCCGGCGCGATGGTTTTCGCAGCAGCAAGCGCCGCCACGAATGGTTCACCCTGTCTGACCGCGAGGTCGAGCGCATTGGCGGCAACCGCACGCCGGACAGCGCGATCGTCAGGCGGCTTCACCGCGCGCTGCGCCGCTTCACCGAGCGCGCGCTGCGCGCCCTCGATCTGCGCGAAGCGTTGCTCGAGCGCGGAGAAATCCGGTGCGGGTGCGGGGGACGCATCGCGCGGAACCGCATCCGGTTGCTTTGCTGCCGCAACGACCGCGCGATCGATGTCCGCACGCAGCGAGGTAACCGAATCGTTGATTGCCTTCACCGCCGTATCGATCCGATCAACACGCGAAGCCAAAGCCGGGTCAGATCCGGTTTGAACCGGAGCGCTGGCCTTTGCAGCAGCGTTGGTCTCGATCCTGGCCATCCTCGCGGTCAGCGCATCGATTGCGGTGGTGTCGGCTGACGCGGCAGCCGTGACCGGCTGGGGCCGGTTATCCCCAGATAGACCGAGCAACCAGGCGCCGATCAAGATCAACGCTGCGGCCGTCGCGCCCGATAGAGCAGGCGTCAGTGCGCTCGAAGCTTTTTCAAAAGAGGGGCCGCGTGAATTAGTCCAAGGCCGGAATCCCGCACGCTTTTCGTCACGAGTCCCGGAACCCGCCTGCTTTTCGACCGTCACATCGGACGGATCGAGATCGATCGTTGGCGGCGGCCGCTTGGCGCGCTCGCCGTCACCAGGCGTGTCAACCGTCATTGCCCGGCTCCCGCCGCGTCACCAATGAAACTTCGAGTGAATCGAAACGCATCCGCTACCCTATCGCGATATGCGGTTTAACGCACGCTTCAAGGTATCGAAAAGCGCGTCCTCATTCGGCGAGGATGCAGCCGAAACCTGCATCGCGCCGGCGTCGCGTAGCACCATGCCGACTGCATCCGACAAGCAGCACTGCGGCAGAGCCAGCGCCGAGATTTCCAGGCCGGCGCCGCGAACGGCATCGACGAACGCACGCGCGCTGCGGCGGGAGTAGTGCAGCACGGCATCGATACGATGCGCCGCAATTGCTTCGCTAACCTCAGCCGGCAGCTTCGTCACCGGGACCATGCGGTAGGTGGTTTGCGTCACCACCGTGAACCCCCGCTCACCAAGTTCGCTCGCGAGATCGCGGGCTAGATCGGAGCCCGCCAGATAGAGCAGCGTTGCAGCGCGCTTGGCCCTGCCCTTTTTCAGGGTTTCCGTCACCCGCTCGCGCAGCGCCGACGCATCGCCGTCGGCATCGATCACATGGGGGAAACCGCCATCGCGCGAAGCCTGAGCGGTGTGCCGCCCCACCGCAAACAGCGGCAGGTCGCGCAGCCGGGCGATCTCCGGCTGATCCGCAACAGCGCGCACCGCATTGGCCGATGTCGCGATCAACGCATCGAATTTGGCGTCGGTATCGTACTCGAATTCCAATGGCTCGAACCGCAACATCGGCGCCAACAGCACGTCGATGGCCTTGGCGCGCAGCGTTGCCGCCGTCGTCTCGTTATCCGGGTATGGACGGGTCACGAGAACGGTCATCTGTCTGCGATCCAGTCAGGGGTTTCGCAACACATATAAACCCCGGTTCCCACTTTTGCGAAAGTCGCGCTAATGCTACACCGACTGGAACTGAACCGGCCCGCCAAGCAAGACCCCGGTTTTGCCACGAAGGCAAGCGCTGGGCCAGAGGCGGATGAAAGGGTTGACGTTGGCAACGCAAACGCCCGCTTTGGTGCTCGGCATCGAGACCACCTGCGACGAGACGGCAGCGGCGGTGGTCGAGCGGCAAGCCGACGGCAGCGGACGGATTCTTTCCAATATCGTGTATTCTCAGAACGACGACCACGCGCCGTTCGGCGGCGTGGTGCCTGAAATCGCCGCCCGCGCGCATATCGATCTGCTCGACGGTCTCGTCGCCAATGCGATGAAGGAAGCTGGCCTGAACTTCAATCAGCTCACCGGCGTCGCGGCGGCCGCGGGACCGGGTCTGATAGGCGGCGTGATCGTCGGTCTCACGACGGCCAAAGCGATTGCGATGGTCCATAATACGCCGCTGATTGCGGTGAACCATCTGGAGGCCCATGCGCTGACGCCGCGTCTGACTTGTGCGCTGGCGTTTCCCTATTGCCTGTTTCTGGCTTCAGGAGGCCATACGCAGATCGTCGCGGTGCTCGGCGTCGGCCAGTATGTGCGGCTCGGCACCACGGTCGATGACGCGATGGGCGAGGCGTTCGACAAGGTCGCGAAGATGTTAGGGTTGCCTTATCCCGGTGGGCCGCAGGTCGAGCAGGCCGCAGCGGAAGGCAATCCAAAGCGCTTTGCATTTCCAAGGCCGATGCTGGGGCGACCCGATGCGAACTTCTCGCTGTCGGGTCTCAAGACAGCCGTGCGCAATGAGGCTGATCGTCTGGCACCGCTTGAATCGCAGGACGTCGCCGACATCTGCGCAAGTTTTCAGGCCGCCGTTCTCGAATCGGCGAAAGACCGTCTCGGCACGGGGCTGCGTTTATTCGAAGAGAAATTTGGCCCGCCCCGCGCACTTGTTGCTGCGGGCGGCGTTGCTGCAAATCAAGCGATCCGCGGCGCATTGCAAGATGTCGCCGCAAAAGCCCAGACCACGCTGATCGTTCCGCCTCCAGCGCTCTGCACCGATAATGGCGCAATGATCGCATGGGCTGGCGCAGAAAGACTCGCGCTCGGCATGCTCGATCAACTCGACGCGGCTCCTCGCGCACGCTGGCGTCTCGACGGCGACGAGACCACGCCGGATCGTGGCGTGCAATCGCGCGCAAAGTTTTGAGAGCCTGATGACCGCTTACCAGCAGATCACCGTGATTGGCGCCGGTGCATGGGGCACAGCGCTGGCGAACGCCGCAGCACGCGCGGGGCGCGATGTCACGCTGGTTGCGCGCGACGAAGCAACGGCCAGTGCGATGCATCGAGCGCGGGAAAGCGCGCGCTTGCCAGGTATCGCGCTCGATTCAGGAATCGCTGTTTCCGGAAGTATTGATGGTAACATAGCGCAAGTACTTTTAATCGCTGTGCCGACACAATCGTTTCGACCGGCGCTTGCTTCCCTCCGAGGCCAACTAGGCAAAGACATCGTAATCGTGTCATGCGCCAAGGGAATCGAGCGCGGCACGCATCTCTTCACGACGCAGATCATCGAAGAACTGCTCCCGCAAGCGCGCCCGGCGATACTTTCCGGACCGAGTTTCGCAGCCGACGTTGCACGAGGCTTGCCGACTGCCGTCACGCTCGCCGCACAGGACGAAGCCATTGCCGCGCAACTGTGTCAGGCGCTCGGCTCGGCAACCTTCCGCCCCTATCACACCACAGACGTGCGCGGTGTCGAGATCGGCGGGGCTGCCAAGAACGTGCTGGCGATTGCGGCTGGTATCGTCTCGGGAAAGAAGCTCGGCGCATCGGCCCTTGCAGCACTGACCACACGTGGCTTTGCCGAGTTGGCACGCTTTGGCCGGGCGCTCGGGGCACGCGCGGAGACGCTCGCCGGACTCTCGGGGCTCGGCGATCTCATTCTCACTTGTTCAAGCACGCAGTCGCGTAATTTTTCTTTCGGCGTCGCGCTCGGTCAGGGAGCAAGGCCGCAGGACGCTGGCCGCAGCCTGCTGGTCGAAGGCGCCTCGACCGCTATCGCGCTTCTCGAACTTGCCGAAGAGAGAAAGATCGAAATGCCGATCTGCCAGGCGGTGACGGCTATCCTGGAAAACAGGATCGCGATCGATGAAGCGATTCAGGGATTGCTGTCCCGCCCGTTCAAGTCGGAAGAATGAAGGCTCGCGGCCACCGGCGGCTCACGCCCGCCGGTGACGCAAACCGAATCGATTATCCGGGAAGAACGAACTTCACCAGATCGCTCAAGCCCGTGCTCATGCCATCCGGCGCGACGGAAAGTTCCTCGACCGGCAAATTCATGCGGTTGACCCAGAACGTCGGATAACCAAACCATTTGGCGCCGGCGGCATCCCAGCCACCGAATGCGGCAAACACGATTTCTTCTTTCTTGAGTTTGAATGCATCGACGCCCATCTGATACGCGCGCGGGTCCGGCTTGAACGCCTTGACCCGGTCGGTGCTCAGATGAGCTTCGAAGATGCCCTGCAAGTTCGAGTTCTTCACGACCGCGTCCAGCATTTCTTCCGTGAGATTGGACAGGAAGGCCATGCGAATGCCGGCGGCCTTGAGCTCTTTCAGCGCCGGTGCCGCATCCGGCCACGCCTTGAGCGTCAGATAAGTTTGCATCAGCTGGTCGCGCTGGGCCGACGACAGCTCGAGCCTGAGCAGTTTGGCGGAGAACACCAGCGACTCCTCAGTGACCTGCCAGAAGTTGGTGTATTTGCCGCCGAGCGTACGCAGCCAGCTGTATTCGAACTGCCGCGTGCGCCATGCGTTGCCGAGCGCCATGCCGTTTCCGGGAAAGATCTCCTCCGCCTTGGCAAACACCGGACGTGCATCGATAATCGGAAAGCCGTCGAAGGCGATCGCTTTGATCTTCGTGCCGGCTGCCAAAGCATTCTTGGCCATGACCACGGTTGCCACGGCGGCAACGCCGCCCACGGCGAGATTCAGAAACTCCCTGCGATCTGCAGACATAACAAAGACCTCGATTGTTGTTGCTGCGGGCAACATCGCATTTGTCCAAAAACAGAACAATGGTATGATTTTGAAACAGATAATTCTATAATTTGGAATAATCAGAGATGGACCAGCTCGACGAGTTGCGGCTTTTTCTCGCCATCGCGGACACCGGGAGCTTCGTGGCCGGCGGACGCCAGTCCGGCCGCTCTCCGTCCTCGACCACGCGCATTCTCAGCGAGATGGAGCAGCGCCTCGGCGTTCGCCTGCTCCAGCGCACGACGCGGAAGCTGTCCCTCACCGATGCCGGCACGCGGCTCGCCGAGCAGTCACGCCGCTTGCTCGCCGACTTCGACGAGTCGATGAACTATGTCGTCGGCGAAACCAAGGTTTTGCGCGGACTGGTCCGTCTATCAGCGCCGATGTTTTTTGGCCGCCGGCATTTAGCGCCGATTGTCAGCGATTTTCTGGATCTTCACCCAGAGATTACCGCGCAACTCTCGCTGGCGGACGACCTCGCCGATCTGATCGAGGAGCGCGTCGATGTCGCCTTGCGCATTGGCCAACTGGAAAACTCATCACTGATGAGCAAGCGCGTCGGGCAAGTCAGCCGGATTGTGGTCGCGAGCCCCGATTATCTGCGCGAGCACGGCACGCCTCGCACCCCTGACGACCTTGTTCGCCATCGCGCCGTGCTGTTCATCAATCACGCCAGCAATCCCGCCTGGACCTTCCAGCGCAAGGATCGCACCCAGTGGTCGGTCAAGGTCCCCGGCCGAATCGAAGTGAACCGAGCGGAGGTTGCGATTACGCTGGCGCAGAGCGGCAAGGGCCTCACGCGCGTCTTATCGTATCAGGTCGCACCCGAACTGAAGGATGGTTCGCTCGTGCGCGTCCTCAAGACTTACGAGTTGCCGCCACTCCCCATCCATCTGGTCTATGCGAGCGCACGTCTGCTGGCGCCACGGGTGCGCGCTTTCCTCGATTTTGCTTCAGACAAGATCGCTCGACTCGCGCTCGATCGAATCTAGCGGCTGTGCGACTGGCGCAGGCTGACCAGCATTGCAGTTCGACGAAAGCTGGGGCTATCGTATCGGCGCGACGTCCATAGCAAGAGGAAGACAAGAGGAAGATATGGCCTACTGGCTGGTGAAATCCGAACCTGATGCGTTTTCCTGGGATCAACTCGTCGCGAAGGGCGCAAAGGGCGAGCCATGGACCGGCGTGCGCAATCACACCGCCAAACTCAATCTGATGAAGATGAAGAAGGGTGACAAAGCGTTTTACTATCATTCCAACGAGGGCAAGGAGATCGTCGGAATCGCCGAGATCATTCGCGAGCACTATCCAGATCCGACCGACAAGACCGAAAAATTTGTTTGCGTTGACATCAAGGCCGACAAACCGCTGAAGACCTTCGTCACGCTCGCCGCCGTCAAGGTCGACAAGAAACTCGCCGACATGGAGCTGGTGAAGCTGTCGCGATTATCTGTTCAGTCGGTGACCGCCGATCAATGGAAGGTAATCTGCAAGGCGGGCGGCGTGTAGGTGTCATCGCCGGAACAGGCTTCACCTCAGTCATCGATCGATGATCCTGAAACTTTCATCCGAACCAACACCCGGCTACGCCCGGTGCCGCTGGTGCCGGAGATATCCATCTACGTCGCCGATGAGGCCGTACCGCTCTGGCATCAAACCGAGGAAGAACTCGGCGCCACGGGATTGCCACCACCGTTCTGGGCTTTTGCCTGGGCCGGCGGACAGGCACTTGCACGCTATGTGCTCGATCATCCCGAAACAATTCGCGGCAGGCGCGTGCTCGATCTGGCATCAGGCTCAGGACTGGTCGGAATTGCTGCAATGAAGGCTGGCGCTGCTTCGGTCGATGTCGCCGACATCGATGCCTTTGCGCTGTCTGCCGCGCGGCTGAACGCGCAGGCGAATGCGGTCATGATTTCAACCGTGACGGACAATCTGCTGACTGCTGATAGCGATCGGATTTGGGATTCGATTCTCGCCGGCGACATCTTCTATGAGCGCGATACCGCTGAGCAGGCGTTTGCCTTCCTGCTGCGTCATGCGGGTCGCGGCACGACAATCCTGATCGGCGATCCCGGGCGGACCTATTTGCCAAAGGACAAGCTGAAACAGCGTGCGGAGTACAGCGTTCCGGTCACGCGGGAACTGGAAGACATGGAGATCAAGAGAACGGCGGTGTGGACGATCGAAACCTGAGCGCCAACAGCGCTCATGCAGCCGCGGTCGCCACGACTTTCGCCAGCAACACCTCGCGGCGCGCCAACAAGCCCTTGGTCTTCAGCGTCGAGGCAATGCGGGCAAGCCCGCCGTCTTCGAACGCGGCGAAAATCGTGTCGTGCACATAGCTCTTTCGGCAGATCGCGGGCGTATTTGACAATTCGTCAGCAGCGGCACGCACAGCTTCCAGCACCTGCTTGCGGCGGCCGCGTTCGCTTGGCGCAGGTGTAACGCGCGACAAAATATCCAGCGCCGCGGCCGATGCGACCAGCGTGCGGAAATCTTTCAGCGAAATCTTGATGCCAGCAATGTCGCGCAGAAACACATTGACCTGTGTGGTCGAGACGTTGCGCACAACGCCATTATTGTCGCGATACTGGAAGATGCGCTTGCCCGGGACATCGCGCAGCACGCGCATCGCGTGCAACAAACGCGGAGCCTTGCAGGTCTTGCGGATGTCCTTGCCGCCCTTGCCGCGGAACGTCAGCGTTACGAGGCGATCGTCGAGGATCACGTTCGACTTCAGGAGCGTGGTCGCGCCGCGTGTGCCGTTCATGCGCGCATAGGATTCGTTGCCGGGGCGGATTGCAGTCTTGGCAATCAGCTCGATCACCGCTGACAACGCAAATTCGCGCGTCGCCTGATCGCCGGCAAGATGCTTTGCGACATTGCGGCGGATACGCGGCAAAGCCTGCACCAGTCTGCCGAGACGTTCCGCCTTGCGGGTCTCGCGAACTTTTTCCCAATCGGCGTGATAGCGATACTGCAGCCGGCCGGCAGCATCGCGGCCAACGGCCTGCAGATGCAGCGATGGATCGGCTGCGTAGAGCACATCGCGGTAAGCTGGCGGGACCGCCAGCGCGTTGAAGCGGCGGACGGTGTGCGCGTGACGTACCGCGGTACCGTTTGGCCGGACAAACGAATATCCACGGCCGCGGCGAACCCGGCGAATGGTCAATTGGTGCGGCGCACCTAAAGTCAGCCCGAGGTCATTTGCGAGACCTTCGACCGACGAGCGAGCCCGATCGGCCCCGCGTGCAATCACGCCGGCCGGCGCCACAACTTCGGGTAGCTGAAAATTCTGTTGCTCGATCATTGGCTTACGCCGCCTACGCCTGTACCCAAGAACGGCGAGCCCACCCGGTTGGTTCCGGAAGTGACGTCCGCTGGGGGCCATTTAGGGGGTCGATGCCCAATACGCCACCCCAAAACGAGGGGACGGGTTAACGGCAAACTGCATGGCGGGCGCGAAACCCGCCGATTCGGGGCGCCAAATGGCTCAGTTTTAACACCCGGTGAGCATGAGCTGCCATCACCTCGCGCCGCGCGATTTTCTTCCAGCGATAGGATGGATAAGGGCGAGCGGCGCATTGATCATCACGTCCTTGATCGCCGAAAGTCCTAATCATTCCGTCTTGTGGCGTTTGTGCGCCGCGTCGCATAATTGTCCCAACAACAAAAATGAACCGGGCTGCCAGGCGCACCCGGTTATGCCGGTGGAGGAATGAATGTCCGAGAAAATCTACGACGTGACAGCCGATTGGGCGAAGCGCGCCTACGTCGATCAGGCCAAATACAAAGACATGTACGCGCGCTCGATCAATGATCCGAACGCGTTCTGGGCCGAGCACGGCAAGCGCGTCGATTGGACCAAGCCCTTCACCAAGGTCGAGAACGTCTCCTTCGCGCCGGGCAACATTTCGATCAAATGGTTTGAAGACGGAATTTTGAACGTCGCGCACAACTGCATCGACCGTCATCTGGCCAAGCGCGCCGATCAGGTCGCGATCATCTGGGAAGGCGACGATCCGTCTGAATCGAAGAAGATCACCTACCAGGAACTGCACGACGAAGTTTGCAAGATGGCCAACATCCTGCGGCTGCGGAACGTCAAGAAAGGCGATCGCGTCACGGTCTATATGCCGATGATTCCTGAAGCGGCCTACGCGATGCTGGCCTGCGCACGAATCGGCGCCATGCACTCCGTGGTTTTCGGCGGCTTCTCGCCGGACTCGCTCGCCCAGCGCCTCACCGATTGCGAGTCGCGCGTCGTTATCACCGCGGATGAAGGCCTGCGCGGCGGAAAGAAAGTGCCGCTCAAGGCCAACGTCGATGCGGCCATCGCCAAGGGCGCTGCTGTGGATCATGTGATCGTGGTCAAGCGGACCGGCGGCACCATCGACATGAATCCGGTGCGTGATGTTTGGCATCACGAAGCATCTGCAATGGTGACGAGCGAATGTCCGTGCGAGCCGATGAATGCGGAAGATCCGCTGTTCATTCTCTATACGTCGGGTTCGACCGGCAAACCGAAGGGCGTGTTGCACACCACTGGCGGCTATCTCGTTTACGCATCGATGACGCATCAATACGTGTTCGATTATCACGAAGGCGATATCTACTGGTGCACCGCCGACGTGGGCTGGGTCACCGGCCACAGCTACATTCTCTATGGACCGCTGGCCAACGGCGCGACCACACTGATGTTCGAAGGTGTGCCGAACTATCCCAGCAACTCGCGCTTCTGGGAGGTCATCGACAAGCATCAGGTCAACACATTCTACACCGCGCCGACTGCAATCCGCGCGTTGATGCAGTCAGGCGACGATCCGGTGAAGAAGACTTCGCGCAAATCGCTGCGCCTGCTCGGCTCGGTCGGCGAGCCGATCAATCCGGAAGCATGGGAGTGGTACTATCAGATCGTCGGCGACAGCCGTTGCCCTATCGTCGATACGTGGTGGCAGACCGAAACCGGCGGCATTTTGATCACGCCACTTCCCGGTGCGATCAAGCTGAAGCCCGGCTCCGCGACGCAGCCATTCTTCGGCGTGGTGCCGGAGATCGTGGATGCCGACGGCAAGGTGCTGGACGGCGCATGCAGCGGAAACCTCTGCATCTCGAAATCTTGGCCGGGCCAGATGCGCACGGTCTATGGCGATCACGAGCGCTTCGAGCAGACTTACTTCTCGACATACAAGAACAAGTACTTCACCGGCGACGGCTGCCGCCGCGACGAGGACGGTTACTACTGGATCACCGGCCGCGTCGATGACGTCATCAACGTGTCGGGGCACCGCATGGGCACCGCCGAGGTCGAAAGCTCGCTCGTCGCGCACACGAAAGTATCGGAAGCCGCCGTTGTGGGATATCCGCACGACATCAAGGGTCAGGGCATCTACGCCTATGTCACGCTGATGACGGGTGCGCAGCCGAGCGAGGACCTTCGCAAGGAATTGATCGCGTGGGTGCGTAAGGATATCGGCCCGATTGCATCGCCTGACCTGGTTCAATTCGCTCCGGGGTTGCCGAAGACGCGCTCAGGCAAGATCATGCGCCGCATTCTACGCAAGATCGCCGAGGATGATCCCGCAAGTCTCGGCGATACCTCGACGCTTGCCGATCCCGCCGTCGTCGATGATCTGGTCAACAACCGTCAGAACAAGCGCGGCAAGAGCGTCTAGGAAGATGCCCCAATTGTTTGCGAACTTTGAGTTAGCCTAGCAGCATATAACTGGCCCGAAACTCTCTCGGCTAATACGTTTAAGCCACGAGAGTAACCGTTGAAATCGATGACAGTGTGTATCGCGCCGCCAAGCAAATAGCGGCCCGGAATGGTTCGACTCTGCGCGCGCCGAGGACGGCTCGCGCCGTGTCCTTGCAGAGCCGAAAGCGGAAAAGCCGGCCAAACGCAATCAGGGAGCACCTGATCGGGATAAGTAAGCTGATCGCGAATTCTCACGCTTCCCTGAATTGAAGATGGTCAATCCGCTGCTCCGCTAAAGCGGATATTTACTTCGGAGTTGGAGATGCACCGACGTTTTTTTCTTTCAGGCGTCACCGCATTGGTCGCCTTGTCGGCAAGCCGGTCGGCTTATGGTTGCCGGATAAACGTTCCCTTGCAGCTTGATGATATCAAATATGCGGATGTGGTTGTGATCGGGCGCGTCAGCAACTACCGGATCGTCCGCGACCTCGAGTTTCGTCGGAAGAAGTTGGCTAATCCGAATCTCCCTTCGAGTCTGCGCCAACTCTATGAAGGCCCAAGCGGAATCATAAGCGATAACGCGCACTTCGATATTCAGGTGGATGAAGTACTGATCGGTACAGCGCCTGCCCGTCTTTCGGTGATTTGGGACAATTCGACTTTCGGAGAACCAGATAAGATGGCCGCCGGGCCATACCTCATCGCTTTGCTAAAATTGCCCCTTCGCGATCCAAGCGCCACCGCCCTACCCGACCCCGAGCCAGTTTCTCTGACGGTTCTGCAAGCGCCATGCTCAATCCCATTTATATTGGATAGTTCGAGCGACGTAGCCCACAAAGTTCGGCTGATCTTGGGAGCCAAAGTGCGATAGGAAACGTTCCGGCGCAGCCGTGATCGGCGACTGGATCTATGTTGCGGGCGGCGGAGCGGTGCTGGGCGGCTCGGTGCAATCCGCCATCCACGAGGCCTTCACGCTCGGGTAGAGGCCGGATCACACAGTTTTGGACGGAAAACGTCTCCGGCGGTCGGTTTACCGGCGAGTGTTGTTTCCAAGTCATTTACTTTACCGCCAGATTTTTCATTGAATGCACCCGCTTTTGGAGGTTCCGGGATGGCCGGAAACCAATCGGTCAGGCACTTCACTCATTATTCATAGTGAAGTTTTGGTTGCGTGAAGTTTTGGTTGCCTGAAATTTGGTTGCGTTCAGAGAAGCTGGAGTTCGGTGATGATTGCGTTGAAGCGTGCGGCGATGGTTATCGCAATGGGGGTGGGCGTTCTCACGGCGAACGCCGCAGCGGCAAGTCCGCAGGTGGTTTCGTTTCGCGGCGGCTATTATCCCGGCACCATCGTTGTGAAAACCAACGAGCGCCGGCTCTATCTGGTGATGGGCGAAGGCGTTGCCGTTCGCTACCCCGTTGGCGTTGGCAAGGCCGGCAAGCAATGGGCAGGCTCCGCGCGCATCGACGGCAAGTATCGCAACCCGGCTTGGGCGCCACCCGCCGATGTCAAACGAGATAACCCCAGCCTTCCCAGCGTTATCGCCGGCGGCTCACCGCATAACCCGATGGGTGTGGCAGCGATGACGTTGACCGGCGGTGAATACGCCATTCACGGCACCAACAGGCCGAATTCGATCGGCGGATATGTGTCCTACGGCTGCATCCGCATGCTCAATCAGGACATCACGGATCTCTATGAGCGCGTGTCGGTCGGCACCCCTGTGGTCGTGACGCGCTGATTTTTTCTGACAATCCGGAATCGAAAAAGCCGCGTTCCGACGCGGCTTTTTACTTCCCGTGCCTAACACCAGCCATCGCGGCGGCCACCTTGATAACTCCGCACATGGCCCGCCTTCAAAAGCGCCGCGGAAATGTTCGGCGTGCGCTTGGTCGCAGCATCCGCCACCACCCGGCCGGAGTATTTGTCGGGCCCGATATTGTAGATCGCAACATCGCCTTCTTCGAGCAGCTTGCGCAGAGCCCGCGTCGCAGCGTCCGCGAGATTCGCTTCCTTCGCGCACAACGCCTTGAGTTCCGGCGCATCGATGCCGCGTAATCGCACGCGCGTCATCAGATCGAGGCCAGGCCACAAATGCACCTTCGCTTCAAACGTATCGCCATCGATGGTTCGCGTCACATCCACGGGATGCCGAACCGATGGATTGCCCGCGCGCTGCCAGATGATCTCGCTATCGCGCGCGTAGGGTGATTCTTTTTCGGTCGCGACGGGCTTATTCCATGGCTGCCAGCCACGGCCGGTCAACAAGGCGCCGGCGGCTACACCAAGGACGAACACCCATGGCAAGACGCTCGACAGACGGCTGCGCCACGGCGAACTGATGCGAGGAACTAGGAACATAAGCCCATTCATATACTTGACGTACCGGTTTCAGTTCCGCCAGAATCAGAAAGCGTGACAGGCCGGTAGGTTAGGTAAGTGCTGTGTACGAGGCATAAGCGGCTTGTACACATAACGCGTACAAGGGTG
>JAKFUP010000039.1 GCA_021732625.1 Hyphomicrobiales bacterium | reverse complement strand
GATCGCCCCGTTTAGCGGGCCTTCCCGCTGATTCCTGCATCGCCGGTTCGCTGCCGTAGCTCAGTGGTAGAGCACTTCATTGGTAATGAAGAGGTCGACAGTTCAATCCTGTCTGGCAGCACCAGCGTTTCATCACAGAAATAAAGCGCTGAAACAAAAACGCGTAGACCGCTGTCGCGATCCGCGCGCGGCATTTTGCGCTCAATATCCAACGGTCATTGCGTGTCGCGGAATTAGTTCTGCTTATCGATAGGCCATCAAGAAAAGTGAACGGGCGCGGATGGATATGCCGCGCGAGGGCATCTATGGTCCGCCGCCCTGATTCAGGCTTCCGGAAGGACTGCAACCATGACCGCCACGCCAGCATGCACCCACGAGGAGCATCGACGACCGGCAGAAACGCGGCACGACTGGTCGCGCGACGAAGCGCAGCGGTTGTACGACCGGTCATTCGCCGATCTGATCTTTCAGGCGCAAGGCATTCACCGGCAGAACTTCGATCCCAATCATGTCGAGACGGCGAGCCTGCTCAGCATCAAGACCGGCGGCTGCCCCGAGGATTGTGGGTATTGTTCGCAGAGCGCGCACTACGAGACCGGCGTGAAGGCCACGCGGCTGATGGACCGCTCAGTTGTAGTCGAGACGGCGCGGCGTGCCCGCGATGCCGGCGCGAGCCGCTTCTGCATGGCGGCCGCCTGGCGCAATCCCAAAGATCGCGACCTCGATCAGGTCTGTGACATGGTCAGCGCGGTGAAAGAGCTCGGCATGGAAACGTGCGCGACGCTCGGCATGCTGACGCCCGATCAGGCCTCGCGGCTGCATCGCGCCGGGCTCGATTTCTACAACCACAACGTCGATACCTCGCCGGAGTTCTATGGGCGGATCATCACCACGCGGACGATGCAGGACCGCATCGATACGCTGGCGCACGCGCGCGAGGCCGGACTGAAGGTCTGCTGCGGCGGCATCGTCGGAATGGGCGAACAGATCGAGGATCGTCTCGGCATGCTGATGCTGCTGGCGAACCTGCCGTATCACCCGGAGAGCGTGCCGATCAATCTCTGGAACGAGGTGAAGGGCGTCCCGGTCAACGACACAGCGTCGCAGCCGGACCCAATCGCGCTGGTTCGCATGATTGCGGTCGCGCGCATCATGATGCCGAAAAGCGTGGTGCGGCTGTCCGCCGGGCGTCAGTACATGAGCGACGAATTGCAGGCGCTTTGTTTTCTCGCCGGAGCCAACTCGATTTTCGTCGGCGATGTGCTGCTGACGACGAAGAACCCCCAGCGCGACCGCGATGCGGACCTGCTGTCGCGGCTTGGCATTCATTCGAGACTCGACACCACCGGCACGGCGGGCAACCAGCCCTCCGCAGTGGCCGCAACCTGAACCAGTCTCGCTGCCGTCCCGCATGGCTGGGGTGCCGAATTTGGCTGGCGCGGCTGCCGCTGTGCGGTTAAGCCGGATGCAGATACAGGCAGGCCGATGCACTCAAAGACCGACCCTTCGCAGCTCGCAGCCGAACTGCGCTACCCGTGGGAAACGCCCCCCGGCACCGGCGAGGCGATCGAGATCGCTCCGGGCGTGCTCTGGGTGCGGCTCAAGCTGCCGTTCCGGCTCAACCATGTGAACATCTATCTGCTGGAGGACGGCGAGGGCTGGACCATCGTCGATGCGGGCTTTGGCAACGACGAATCGATTGCCGCGTGGGAGGCGCTGTTCGCCGGACCTCTCAAGGGAATGAAGATCAACGGCTTGATCGTCACCCACTCGCACCCGGACCACGTCGGCCTTGCCGGCTGGCTGGTCGAGCGTTTCGGGTGTGCGTTCTACATGACGCAGGTCGAGTATCTGCAGACCATCTATCATCAGAACCGCGGCACCGACGAGCGTCGCGAGAACAGCCGGCAATTCTTTCTGCGTCACGGCATGGATCAGGACCTCACCAAGGCGCTGATGAGCCGCGGTCAGGATTATCTGAAGCGCACGGCTCCGCTGCCTGCCGCCTACAAGCGGCTATCGGACGGGCAACAGATCAGAATCGGCAAGCGCGAATTCACGGTTCTGACCGGCGGCGGCCACGCGCCTGAGCAGTTGATGCTCTACTGCGCAGCGGAAAAACTGTTTCTCTCCGCCGATCAGGTGCTGAGCAAGATTTCACCCAACGTCAGCGTCTGGGCGCACGAACCCGACGCCAATGCGCTTGGGACGTATCTTAATTCGCTCCAGCGCCTGTCGGATTTGCTTCCTGCGGATGCACTGGTGTTGCCGGGTCACGGCGTTCCGTTCTACGGCGTCAAGACCCGCATCAAGCAGCTCGCCGACCATCACGAAGAACGCTGCCAGATGATCGCGGACGCCTGCCGCGAGACACCGAAGACGTCGGCGCAACTGGTCCCGGTGGTGTTCTACAAGCACACGCTGGACGCCCACCAGACCGGTTTCGCCGCCGGCGAGTTGATCGCGCATGTGAACCACATGCTGGCGGAGGGGCGGCTTGCGGTCGCTGCATCAGCCGACGGCATTCTGCGTTTCGCAACGACCTGAACGCATCTACCCGGACAGCCTTGATTCGGCATCGAAACCGGTCGGTCAAATCCGGGAAATACATACCCATTTTTGGGGCCACAAAACGTATGGCTGCTGCGGGAATTGATCTCGACAGCAAAGCTAGAAACGCTCTAAAACATAGCCTGAAGGATCATGACGTGGGTTCCGGGCTGAGCATTTTAGCCTCGTTTTCAAGGCCTTGCGATGGATTACAGCAGATTTTTCACCGATGCGATCGACCGGCTGCATGACGAGCGGCGCTATCGCGTGTTTGCCGATCTGGAACGGCTTGCCGGGCGCTTCCCGCACGCGATCTGGCATTCGCCGCAGGGTGCCAAGCCTGTCGTGATGTGGTGCTCCAACGATTACCTCGGCATGGGCCAGCATCCCAAGGTTGTCGGCGCCATGGTCGAGACCGCGACGCGGGTCGGAACTGGCGCAGGCGGCACCCGCAACATCGCCGGCACAACCCACGCGCTGACCAGGCTTGAGACGGAACTCGCCGATCTGCACGGCAAGGAAGCCGCGCTGGTGTTCACCTCGGGCTACGTCTCAAACCAGACCGGGATTTCGACAATCGCCAAGCTGATGCCGGACTGCCTGATCCTGTCGGACGCGCTCAACCACAATTCGATGATCGAGGGGATCCGTGAGGCACGCTGCGAGCGGCAGGTGTTCCGCCATAACGACGTTGGCCATCTGGATGAGCTGTTGCGCGCGGCCGATCCGGCGCGGCCGAAACTGATTGCCTGCGAGAGCCTTTACTCGATGGACGGCGACGTGGCTCCGCTCGGCCGCATTTGTGATCTCGCGGAAAAATACGGCGCGATGACGTATGTCGATGAGGTTCATGCGGTCGGCATGTACGGTTCGCGCGGCGGCGGCATCGCCGAGCGCGACGGCGTGATGCACCGGATCGATATTCTCGAAGGAACATTGGCAAAGGCCTTCGGCTGTCTCGGCGGCTACATCGCGGGCAAGTCTTACGTGATCGACGCGGTGCGCTCCTATGCGCCGGGATTTATCTTCACGACTGCGCTGCCGCCGGCGGTCTGTGCCGCAGCGACCGCGGCGATCCAGCATCTGAAGACATCGCAATGGGAGCGTGAGCGCCATCAGGATCGCGCCGCTCGCGTGAAAGCTATTCTGAGCGCCGCCGGCTTGCCGGTGATGTCGAACTCAACGCATATCGTGCCGGTGTTCGTCGGCGATGCGGAGCTTTGCAAACAGGCAAGCGACCTGCTTCTGGAAGAGCACAGCATTTATATCCAGCCGATCAACTATCCGACTGTCGCCAAGGGGACAGAACGGCTGCGCATCACGCCGTCGCCCTACCACGAAGACGCGCTGATCGATCGGCTGGCCGAAGCGCTGGTTCAGGTCTGGTCCCGGCTCAATCTGCCGCTTGGGGCTCGCTCGCTCGCAGCGGAATAACGCCGGCTCCGGCTGTGAGCAGGTTTCAGGCGCGACGATAGGCTGCCACTGCCTGCTGACGGCCTCTCGTATCCGACAGCACGATCCGCATCATGTCGGCCGAATTGCGCGCGCCGAGTTTGTCCATGATCCGCGCGCGGTGAACCTCGATGGTGCGTGGGCTGATGCCAAGCCGCCGCCCGGCCTCTTTGTTGGACGCTCCGTAAGCGAGCAGACCGAGTACGTCTCGCTCGCGTCCCGTGAGCTGCTGAAGGCTCGCAACGCTTGCAAGCCCTCCGATCGCGGCATCTGACGCCTTGCGATGGCTGAGAACCGCATCGCGAATCCGCTCGATCATCGCAGAAGCAACAAACGGCTTCTCAAGAAAATCGAGCGCTCCGTTCTTCATGGCCTCAACGGCGAGTGCGATATCGGATCGCCCGGACATCATGATGACCGGCGCCGCAATTCTGATATCTGCCAAGCGCCGCAACACCTCCATCCCCGACCATCCCGGCAAGTGGAGATCGAGCACGATGCAGGCGGGAGACAGCGACGGTATAGCCTCGATGAACGATTGGCCGTCTTCGAATGCACGAGAGGTGAAACCTTCGATTCTCAGGAGCAGGGACAGCGCGTCCCTGACCGACCCGTCGTCGTCGACAACAACGATTGGCGAATCTACGAATGCGGAACCGGCGTGTCCCATTTGGTAGTATCCTGCTGTATTGCTACTTACACGTGTATTCTGATTCGGATGGTTGTGGCAATTGCAGGCCAACGGTGTTGGTAGTTATCCGGATCAGCCTTGCTGATGTGCTGGTGGCGGCCTTGGCACCATTGTGCTGCGTGTCTCCAGGGTTCACCTTGCGGCCAGGGTCACTGGACTTCGGCAATTCCGCCGGGGAGCTCGACGGACGATGTTGCAGAACTGGAGCGTGATCGCAGCCGCTTTCGGCTACATCGGGCTTCTGTTCCTGATTGCGAGCTATGGCGACCGTCTGTCCGGCTCGCAGCGCGGCCGCCTCTCCGGCCTGATCTATCCGCTATCACTGGCGATCTACTGCACGTCGTGGACGTTCTTCGGCTCGGTCGGATTTGCAACCCGCACCGGCATCGAGTTTCTTGCGATCTATGTCGGCCCGATCCTGATGATCGGACTCTGCACGCCGGTTCTCAAGCGCGTCATTCATCTCGCCAAATCGCAGAACATCACTTCGATCGCCGATTTCATCTCGTCGCGCTACGGCAAGAGCCAAGCCGTCGCAGCCACGGCCGCGATGATCGCCATCATCGGCTCGGTGCCTTACATCGCGCTTCAGTTGAAGGCGGTTGCCTCGTCGCTTGAAACCATCCTCGGACAGGAGCCGGACCTGTCGCAGGTGCCGTTCGTCGGCGATATTGCGCTGATTATCACCTTGGCGCTCGCAACCTTCGCCGTGCTGTTTGGAACACGGCAGGCCGACGCGACCGAGCATCAGCACGGATTGATCCTGGCGGTCGCGACTGAGTCGCTGGTCAAGCTGATCGCATTCATTGCAGTCGGAATTTTCGTCACCTTCTGGATGATCGGCCCGGTCAATCTGATCGATCAGGTGGCAAAGGCGCCCGAAGCCACCCGGATGATGAACTACACGCCGTCGATCGGTAATTTCCTGACGATGACGCTGCTGTCGTTCTTCGCGATCATGCTGTTGCCGCGGCAATTCCACGTTTCGGTCGTGGAGAATTCGAGCGACGCCGAGGTCAATCGCGCGCGCTGGCTGTTTCCGCTCTATCTGGTCGCGATCAACCTGTTCGTGATTCCGATCGCGCTGGCGGGATTGATCACGTTCCCGTTTGGCCGGGCCGAGGCCGACATGTTCGTGCTGGCGCTGCCGATCACGGGCGGCGCACCGATATTGAGTGTGATCGTCTTCATTGGCGGCCTTTCGGCGGCGACCGCGATGGTAATCGTCGAATGCGTGGCTTTGGCAATCATGGTGTCGAACGACATCGTGATTCCCGCCGTCCTGCAAAGAACCTCCGCCGCACGCGCGCAGAAGGAGAATTTCGGACGCTTCGTTCTCGTCGTCCGGCGTGTCGCGATCTTCGGCGTGATGCTGCTCGCCTATCTGTATTACCGCGCGCTCGGCGACGCCCAGCTTGCCGCGATCGGCCTGTTGTCGTTCGCAGCGATCGCGCAACTGGCTCCCGCCTTTTTCGGCGGACTGATCTGGCGGCGCGGCACGGCCCGCGGCGCCATGGGCGGCATGCTGATCGGCTTTGCGGTTTGGGGCTATACGCTTTTCCTGCCGAGCTTCACCGACATCACACCGATCGTCACCACGCTGCTCGAACACGGCCCGTTCGGCATCGAGGCGCTGCGCCCGCGCGCGCTGCTCGGTACCGATCTTCCGCCCCTGATGCACGGCGTCATCTGGAGCCTGTCGCTCAATCTGTTTGCCTATATCGTAATGTCATTGACCAGCAAACCGGCGGCGATCGAGCGCCTGCAAGCCGACCTCTTTGCGCCGAGCACGCTGACCCCGATCGCGCCGACGTTCCGGCGCTGGCGAACCACGATCACGGTGCAGGATATTCTCAGCACTGTTACCCAATTCCTCGGGCCCGAGCGGGCGCTGCGGTCATTCGAGATATTCGCCACCGAGCATCGCATCAGCCTCGATCGGACAGAACCCGCCGACTTCCGCCTGCTGCGGCACGCCGAACACTTGATCGCGTCGTCGATCGGCGCGGCATCGTCCCGCCTCGTGCTGTCACTGCTGCTGCGCAAGCGCACGGTGTCGGCAAAAGCGGCGCTGAAGCTGCTCGACGACGCCAATGCGGCGCTGCATTTCAACCGCGAAATGATGCAGACCGCGCTCGACCATGTGCGCCAGGGCATCGCCGTGTTCAACACCGACCTGCAACTGATCTGCTCCAACCGGCAGTTCGGCGAGCTGCTCGAACTGCCGTCTCACATCGTGCAGATCGGCATTCCGTTGCAGGAACTGCTGGCCTACCTCAAGACCAAGGACGCGCCGTCGTACGAAGACCCCGATGTGCTCGCCGAACGCCGCCTCGCCGCCTACACGACGGTAGGCGAATCTTATCTGGAACGCCTTGTCGATCGCCAGATGGTGATCGAGGTGCGCGCCAACCGGATGCCTGGCGGCGAGCTCGTGATCACATTCTCCGATATCACGCCGAGCTTCGAGGCCGCAGAGGCACTGGAGCGCTCCAACGCAACGCTGGAAAAGCGCGTGCGCGACCGCACCGAAGAACTGACCCGGCTCAACTCCGAACTGGCTCAGGCCAAGATCTTCGCCGAAGAAGCCAACATCTCAAAGACACGCTTCCTGGCAGCAGCCAGCCACGACATTCTGCAACCGCTCAACGCAGCGCGCCTCTATGCGACAAGCCTCGTCGAGCGCAAATCCGGCAGCGAGGACACGCGCCTCGTCGAGAACATCGACGACTCGCTGGAGGCAATCGAGGAGATTCTTGGTGCACTGCTCGACATTTCCCGCCTCGATGCGGGCGCGGTGACGCCTTCGATATCGAGCTTCCGGATCGGCGACCTGATGCGCTCGCTTGAGATCGAGTTCACCCCGGTGGCGAAAGCGAAATCGCTGGATCTGCGTTTTGTGGGCAGCGCCCTGCCGATCAAATCCGATCGCGTGATGCTACGCCGGCTGCTGCAGAACCTGATTTCCAACGCCATCAAGTATACGCCGCAGGGCCGCGTGCTGATTGGCTGCCGCCGCCACGGCCAGTCGCTGCAGATCTACATTCACGACACCGGTGTTGGCATTCCGGTATCCAAGCGCGGCGAGATCTTCAAGGAATTTCATCGCCTCGATCAGGGCGCACGCATTGCGCGCGGGCTGGGGCTCGGCCTCTCCATCGTGGAACGGCTCGCCCGCGTGCTCGATCATAACATTGCGATCGGGTCGAACCGCAGCGGCGGCTCGCATTTCTCGGTGACACTGCCGATCGCCGACGCCATCACGCTGACATCGGCAGTGACGGCCGCGACGCCGCTGTCGCAAACGCCGATGACCGGAACCTTGATCGTCTGCATCGAGAACGATCTCGCCATTCTCGACGGCATGAAGACCTTGCTCGGCGGATGGGACGCAACCGTCATCGCGGTGACCGAACCTGCCGCCGCGATCCGCGAGATCGAGAAGCGCGGACAGCCCGTGACCGGATTGCTGGTCGATTACCATCTCGACCGGGGCAACGGTATCGCTGCGATCCGCGATATCCGCCGCCAGTTCGGCGCGGGCATTCCGGCTATCCTGATTACCGCTGACCGCAGTCCGCAGGTCCGCGACGCGGCCCGCGCGGATGGCATCGTGGTGCTGAACAAACCGGTGAAGCCGTCAGCGCTGCGCGCGTTGCTCGGACAATGGCGGACCCAGCAGATGGTCGCGGCGGAATAAGAAACTACGAGGCCGACGGCTCGCCCTGCCGCCATTGGGCATTGGCGATCTTGGATGCGGCAATCACCGCCTGGGTCCGGCTTTCGACGCCGAGTTTCTGCAGAATGGCGGAGACGTGTGCCTTGATGGTGGCTTCCGAAACACTGAGCTCATAGGCGATTTGCTTGTTGAGCAGCCCTTGCGACAACATCATCAAGACCCGCACCTGCTGCGGCGTCAGCGTCACCAGACGATCGCGCAGCCGCACGATTTCAGGATCGCCGCCGGCCGATAGATCGATGTCAGGCGGAATCCAGACGTCGCCTGCCATCACCTTGGCGATCGCGTCGTGCAATGTCTCGACACCGAAGCGCTTGGGAATGAATCCGGACGCGCCGAATTCCATCGAGCGGCGGATGGTCTCGATATCGTCGCTTGCGGACACGACCACCACCGGAACCGCGGGATACTGCGCGCGCAGATAGATCAGGCCGGAAAAGCCGCTGATCCCTGGCATCGTCAGGTCGAGCAGGATCAGATCGACATCCGAACTGCGCTCGAGCAGCGCCGTCAGTTCCTCGAATGAACCGACCTCATCGACCTGCGCCGCTGCCATGCCGCCAGCGACCGCTTGCCGCAGCGCACCGCGAAACAGCGGATGATCGTCGGCGATCACGAGGTGGGTGCTGACGGTCAATGCGGTCGATCCTCATTGGCATCGGTGTGCCGGCAAAACCTGCAATATTGCAGGACACTCTCTTGTATCGAATGAGACCTTGCAAGCGCGCATCTCACGCATGGCTAACCACTTTGGTGCAGCGCAAAATACGCAAGGATCAGACGATTGAACGGCGTCTGCCGAAAACCGCGCCATCAACACTGGGCCAAAAGTTCTATTGGGGCTCCCACCACGGCAATGTTAGGTTCGCCGCGGAATCCTGAGGTTGCTGATCGAGATCGGCGCTCAGGAGAGGAATCGACTTCAATAAAATGGGGAGCGTCCTGATGACGACAACGACAGTAACACCCGCAAGAACCGGCGGCATGACGAAGGACGAACGCTTCGTCATTTTCGCATCGTCGCTCGGCACCGTGTTCGAATGGTATGACTTTTATCTTTACGGATCGCTTGCGGCAATCATCGGCGCGCAGTTCTTCAGCGCCTATCCGCCGGCCACGCGCGACATCTTCGCGCTGCTCGCTTTCGCCGCGGGCTTCCTCGTTCGCCCGTTCGGCGCGATCGTGTTCGGACGCATCGGCGACATCGTCGGCCGCAAGTACACCTTCCTCGTCACCATCCTCATCATGGGCCTGTCGACGTTCATCGTCGGCTTGCTCCCGAACGCAGCCACCATCGGCATCGCCGCTCCGATCATCCTGATCGCGCTGCGCCTGCTGCAGGGCCTGGCACTCGGCGGTGAATACGGCGGTGCTGCAACTTACGTCGCGGAACATGCTCCTCCGGGCAAGCGCGGCTACTACACGTCGTTCATTCAGACGACCGCAACGCTCGGCCTGTTCCTGTCGCTGCTGGTCATTCTGTTTACCCGTACCATCATGGGCGAAGCCGACTTCGCGGCATGGGGCTGGCGCATTCCGTTCCTGCTGTCGGTCGCCCTGCTTGGCGTATCGGTCATCATCCGGCTCAAGCTGAACGAATCTCCCGTGTTCCAGAAGATGAAGGACGAGGGCAAGGGCTCGAAAGCGCCATTGACCGAATCCTTCGCAAGATGGAGCAACGCCAAGATCGTGCTGATCGCACTGTTCGGCGGCGTGATGGGTCAGGGCGTGGTCTGGTACACAGGCCAGTTTTACGCGCTGTTCTTCCTGCAATCGATCCTCAAGGTCGACGGCTACACCGCGAACCTGCTGATCGCGTGGTCGCTGTTGCTCGGCACCGGGTTCTTCATCGTGTTCGGCGTCCTGTCCGACAAGATCGGCCGCAAGCCGATCATTCTGACAGGCTGCCTGATCGCAGCGCTGACCTTCTTCCCGATCTTCCGCATGATCTCGAGCAACGCCAATCCGCAACTGGAAACGGCGCTCGAGACCGTGAAGGTGTCGGTGGTGGCAGATCCAAAGGGCTGCGGCGATCTGTTCAACCCGGTCGGCACGCGTGTCTTCACGGCACCTTGCGATACCGCACGCGCGTTCCTTTCACAGTCGTCGGTCAAGTATGACACGGTGGCTGGTGCAGCTGGCGCGCCGATGGTGATCAAGATCAACGGCACCGACGTGCCTTACACGACGGCGGCAGCATCAAACCCGAGCATAACCGCAGCCTTGCAGGCGGCTGGTTATCCGAAACCCGGTGCAGCCAACACGACGATCGTGAAGATGTCGAACCCGTTCGACATCTTCCGTCCGCAGGTCGCGGCCATCATCGGCTTGCTGTTCGTCCTCGTGATCTTCGTCACGATGGTCTACGGCCCGATCGCGGCCATGCTGGTCGAACTGTTCCCGACCAAGATCCGCTACACCTCGATGTCGCTGCCGTACCACATCGGCAACGGCTGGTTCGGCGGTCTGTTGCCAGCAACCTCGTTCGCGATCGTGGCATCGACCGGCGATATCTACGCTGGTCTTTGGTACCCGGTCACTTTCGCATTGATCACCGTGGTCGTCGGCTTCTTCTTCCTGCCGGAAACCAAGGACGTCGATATCACCAAGTAAGTTCAGAGCGGGCGCGCAAGCGTCCGCACTCTGCTTCACAACAAACCGGCCGCGGATCGCTCCGCGGCCGGTTTTGTTTTGCGAGCCGAACCGTTGCAAACCGTTACGGCGTTTCCTTCGGTGTCCGGCCGAGCATCTCGATCAATCGCCGCCAGACCTTGTCGACAAAGCCCGCGGTCGGCTCGCCTTCGCGATCACCTTTCGCGCGCTGCTCGTCCTTGCTCAGCGGCGGCCGCTCGGCGAACTTATTGTCTTTCGTACTTTTCTTCAGCGCGTCTTCTTTCCGGAGCAGCTCATTCTTTTTCAGCGTCTCATCGACATTGCCCGACACGATGGGTGGCGCCACCGGACGCTTGGCAAGCTCATCCTTCAAAGCGGCGATGTCACCCTTGAGCCCACCGGTCTCGGTAGAGAGCCTGGCGATCTGGTCGCGCTGGCTATCGCTCTCGGCGCGCAGACGCGCGGTTTCATCCTTCAGGCGTGCGGCCTCTTCCTTGACCTTCGGAATTTCGTTGGGTGCAGGATTCTCTGCTTTCGGCGGAGTTAGCGGACGCTTCGCCAGTTCGTCCTTGAGAGCGGCAATGCCGGTCCTGAGAGACGTTGTCTCCGCCGTCAGCTTCGAAACCTGACCGCGCAGTGCGTCGCCCTCATTGCGCAGGCGCGACGTCTCATCTTTCAGCCGTGCCGCTTCCTGCCTGATCGGACCCAGTTCGTCGGTGCGCGGGGCGTCAACTGACGGCGCCTTGTCGGCCTTATCGGTGGATGATTCTTGCGAAACGGCGGTACGCTTTGACAGCTCATTCTTGAGTGCAGCGATCTCGGACCTGAGACTGGCTGTTTCCCCACTCAGCCGCGCGACCTGTTCGCGCAGCTTATCGCTGTCGCCGATAGAGCGCGTGACATCGTCGGATGGCGCGACCGGCAACGGCGAAGCCGCGTCCGCCGTGCGCCGCCCTTCTGCAGGGCGCGAGCGCTTGTGCGTCTTGCGCGACAGGCCATTCAGATATCGGGGGCTGATCTCCTCATACACGGCATAGACACGCGGCGCGCCACGGGCCCGGTAGCGCCGCGGCGGCGCATGTTCGTCATAGAGCCGCAACACGCCATCCTGACCCGGGATAAAGACCGTTCCGCCGCCATCGAACGACATCTGCGCCGACGCGGGCGTAAGCGCAATGAAGCCGCTCAGCGCGACCGCGCAGGATACGGTGGTCATTCGTCCGCTCGGCGACATCAGCACTCCCTGTCAGACGCTCGACCGATAGGGCTTGCGTTTCGACGCCAGCGCATCCGCCAAGAGTTCGAGTCGATCCTGGCCCCAGAACACTTCACCGTCGAGTACATAAGCCGGCGAACCGAACACTCCGGCCGCAATCGCTTCGTCGCGGTTCTTCTCGTATGCTGCGGTGATTGTTTCGGATGCCGATTGCTCGACGAGTTTCGCGCCGGGAAGGCCTGCTTCATCGGCAAGACCCGCGATAACCGCAGCGTCGCCCAGATTGAGCTGACGCTCCCACACCGCTGGATAGACGATCTTTACGTACGGCTCTGGGTCCTGACCTTTGGCCATCGCTGCCAGCACGACCCCATCGGCCAGCCGCGCATTGAAGGGCCAGTTCTGCGGGTGAAGATGAAACGACAGTCCGCGTTTTTCGCGCCAGCGCTGCAACTCAAGCATCCGGTAGCGTTGTCTCGCGGGATGACGCTTGTTGAGCGGGAGACCGCCTGTTTCGGCAAACAGCTCGCCCAGAAACACCGGCTTGTAGTTGATGGTACAGCCGTTTTTGCTCGCAATGCTCATGAACAGCGGATGGCCGATATAAGCCCACGGCGAAGCCAGCGAAAAATAGTAATCAACCTGTCGGGACATTCCTGCTCCAGTTTATAAGCACGCATCATTTGGCTGCGTTCGCCATCCCAACAAAGGGCTCAATTTTTTTCAAGCGGATAACCCCGCGACCTGCCGTCGATCCGGCCTGTGAGACAGCCGCCGGCCGCCGATTCTGCTCTCTTTTCCAAGCCATTTCTCGCACTGTCAGTGCATTGCAGCGAAGCGGCGGAATGACGCTGTGGGCGCAATTCAGAGCTTACCCATTTCTCTAATCATTCCAATGATTTCCGCCATATCCTAACCACTCAACTAATCTTGACTTGGTTAAGGCCGGTCAGTATGGTCCGCGCGGTTTTATGGGGTGGCGGGGCGTTTTCTCTGATTTTACGGCGCATTTCGGGTGTCGACGACAATGGCGGACGGCACACGCAACAATGATCGCGACGGGAAATCGCAGACCGAACCGCCGGCCGATGAAGCCGCGCTTTCCGAAAGACTGACGCGCCTGGATCAAAAGCTTTCCGACGTCCGGAAAGATCGCGAAAACCGGGCCGGCCAATCGGACAAAGAGCAAGGAAACGGCTCCGCCAGCGCATCTGCGATGGCGCGCGGGTTCCGGCTTTCGTCTGAACTGGTTGCCGGCGTTGTTGTCGGAGGAGTGATCGGCTGGGGCTTCGACAAACTGTTGTCGACATCGCCTTGGGGCCTGATCGTGTTTTTCCTGCTCGGCTTTGTTGCGGGCGTGATCAACGTGATGCGGGCTGCTGGTGTTGCGCCGGAACGCTCGCTCGACTAACGGAATGCGCGAAAATCATATTTAACCGCCGGAAAGTCCGGTTTGACCGCCGGAAAGTCCGGCCGACGACGAAAGACCTACGTGGATGGCTGATCCGATCCATCAGTTCGAGATCCAGAAGATTTTCTCCCTCGGCCATATCGGCGGGCAGGAGATCGCCTTCACCAACTCATCCGCCTTCATGTTCGGCGCTGTCGCGCTGATATCGGCGCTGATGATCGGCGGCACCGCCGGCCGTCACCTGATCCCGACCCGCATCCAGTCGACCGCGGAACTGTCCTACGAATTCGTCGCCGACACGCTGCGTTCCAGCGTCGGCGAGGAAGGCATGAAGTTTTTCCCGTTCGTGTTCTCGCTGTTCATGTTCATCCTGACGGCGAACCTGATCGGCATCGTCCCCTACACCTTCACTGTCACCAGCCACCTCATCGTGACGCTGGCGCTGGCGCTGATGGTGTTCCTGACCGTGCTGCTTTACGGCATCTACAAGAACGGCTTCAAATTCTTCAAACTATTCGTGCCGCACGGCATTCCGATCTACATCATGCCGCTGATCATGGTGATCGAGGTGATCTCGTTCCTGTCGCGTCCGGTGTCGCACTCGGTGCGCCTGTTCGCCAACATGCTGGCCGGTCACATCACGCTGAAAGTGTTCGCGGGCTTCGTGACATCGCTCTCGGCGCTTGGCGCACTCGGCATTTTCGGCGCCGTGCTGCCGCTGCTGATGACCACCGCGCTGACCGGCCTCGAACTGCTGGTCGCGTTTCTTCAAGCCTACGTCTTCACCATCCTGACCTGCATCTATCTCAACGATGCGCTGCACCCGGGACACTGATCGCGCCGGCTGTTGAAGCCGGACACCTCTCATCGACTCACACGCCATCCACTCACACTGAAACAGGAGCTTCATCATGGACGCACAAGCAGCAAAATTCATCGGCGCCGGCATCGCATGTCTCGGCATGGGCGGCGCGGGCATCGGCGTCGGCATGATCTTCAGCCAGTTCCTCAACGGCGCCCTGCGCAACCCGTCGGCAGCCCAGGGCCAGTTCGCCAATCTGATCTTCGGCTTTGCCGTGACCGAAGCGCTCGGCATCTTCTCGCTGCTGATCGCGCTGCTGCTCTTGTTCGCCGTCTGATACGCAAGCGGCAAAATCGAAGATGCGGCTGCAACCGGCCGCATCTGACCCTTTCTCAAGGAGACGTCCGTGGCTGAAGGTCAGGGCAAATCGAGTGGCAGCGGTCATACCGCAGCCGATGGCGGCGCAAAGGGCGGCTTCCCGCCGTTCCAGAAAGAGACATTCGCTTCACAGCTTGTCTCGTTCTTCCTCGCATTCGCCCTGCTCTACTTCATCGTCTCGAAGATCGCTCTGCCGCGCGTCGCGAATTTGCTCGGCACCCGTCAAGGAATGATCGAGAACGATCTCGCGCAAGCGCAGAAGTTCAAGGATGAATCCGACACGGCGCTCGCCGCGTACGAGAAAGAACTGGCGGATGCCCGCGCGCGGGCGCAAGCCATCGGCGCAGAGACACGCGAGAAGCTCGCGGCCCAGTCCGAGGGTGAACGCAAGTCGCTCGAAGACAGCCTCGCAGCCAAGCTCGCCGAAGCCGAAAAGACCATTGCCCAGACCCGTCAGACGGCCATGAGCAATGTCGGCGCGATCGCGAGCGAAGCTGCCGCAGCGATTGTGCAACGCCTCACTGGCGCACAGCCGGATGCCCGGACGGTCGAGAGCGCCGTCAATGCATCGATCAAGGGATAAGCGACATGGGTAGCGCTGAATTCTGGGTCGCCATTGCATTCCTCATCCTGATGGGTGTGTTCGGCTATTTTGGTGTTCACCGCACCATCCTGAAGGCGCTCGACAACCGCAGCGGCCGCATCAAGGACGAACTCGCCGACGCGCGCCGCCTGAAGGAAGAAGCGGCAAAGCTCGTTGAAGAATATCGCTCAAGGCGCGCCATGGCAGAACGCGAGGCGCAGGACATCATTGCCAATGCCAAGGCGGAGGCCGAGCGCGTCGCTGCCGAAACCAAGGCCAAGATGGAAGATTTCGTCGCTCGCCGGACAAAATCAGCCGAGACGAAGATCGCACTCGCCGAAGCGCAAGCGCTGGCCGACGTTCGCGCCGCCGCAGCCGATGCCGCGGTCGCCGCCGCCGCGCAGATCATGTCGCAGACGGTCAAGGGCGAGGCTGCCGACAGCCTGTTGACCAAGGGCATTGCCGACGTTCGCGCCAAGCTGAACTGAGAACAAGAAGTTCAATAAAACTATGCAATCAAAAAACCCCGCAGCATGCCGCGGGGCTTTTTTGATTCAACACACGACGCCGGTATCCACCTGTCATTGCGAGGAGCTTTGCGACGAAGCAATCCAGTGCTGTCTTTATGATGACTAAATTGCTCCGCTTCGCTCGCAATGACGATGGTTGGTAAAAAGCTTGTCGCAGCCACGTTACTTGCGTTTCGGATTTCCTCGCCGCGGCTCGGGCCGCAGACCTGCCGGATCGAAGCCAATGTAGAAAACATAATCCGATGCTGACGGTGGAGGAGAGGCATAGACGACGTCTTCCGCCACGAAACTGAAAGCGATGCTGGTCTCGCCCGGCGGAATCGGAACGGTTGTACGATAGGCCTTGGTGAAGACGATCTTTTCCTGAACGGCTTCCTCCACCACCGCGACACGCATCGGAATATCGACCTGCGACGGTGCGCCCGCCGGCCCGACAATGATCCGGCCCTCGATCCCGATTCGCGCGGTGATCTGACCGCCAGCCAGATTGCAGTCGCGCGCCGTGCGGGTGACGGTGACTTGAAAGCGTAGCTCGGTTGGACTCTGGACCTCGCCGGGCTGCAAACCGATGCGCAACGTCGAAGCGCCGGCACGGATGCTGACGCCCGGACAACTCAGTTCGCTCTGCGGCTGACCTTGCGCCGCCACCGGCGTGCCTGCCTCCTGCGAACGCGAACCGAACAATTGGCTGAACCGGCTGGTGATACCTGAGGTGCTTGGCAGCGAGCTCAACACAGAGCCACCGCCGCAGCCTGCAAGCACAGTGCAGGCCAATACTGCGAGCGCTGCGGAGCGAATCGGCCACGCAGATCCCCGCGAAGATTTTGTAGTCGCCTCAGGCATTTTAAAAGGAGCCTCGCCGCCAACGATATCGTGCGGGTTATAGCCCATGATCCCAAACAAAGGGTATCGGTTTCGCCCCGGATCATACGACGGCTGGAGATGAACAACGGTACCGGCTATATTGGCAGTCAAACGGGGCGAAGCCATGACGCGACGGTTGCGTCAAACAACGGCTGAATCAAATAAGGACGCCGGATGTTGCTATGCAACCGGCTCACGCCTGCAGATATTCGTGCAGCAAGCCATAAAGATAGTGGTCCTGCCAGACGCCGTTGATGCACAGGTATCGCTTGGCCAGTCCTTCGCGCCGGAAGCCGGCCGTCTCCAGCACACGCACCGATCCGACGTTCGTTGGAATGCAAGCCGCTTCGACCCGGTGCAGATGCAACTCGCCGAACAGCGAGGGTAGCAACACACGCAACGCCGCCGTCATCAAACCCTGACGCGCGTAAGGTTGGCCGATCCAATAACCGATTGTACCCGCCTGCACGATGCCACGCCGGACATTGGCAAGCGTGATGCCGCCAACCAATGCGCCGGTGTCCTCACGGAAAATCAGAAACGGATAGGATTTATCGTCCGCGATATCCTCGGCGTAGCGCCGCAACCGGCGGCGAAATCCCGAGCGCGTCAGATCGTCGGACGGCCAGATCGGCTCCCACGGCGTCAGGAATCCGCGGCTGGATTCGCGCAACTGCGACCATTGAATGAAGTCCGCCATCTGTGGCGCGCGCAGAACAAGACCGGAGCCGCGCGGCGCCAGCGCGGGCGGAGCATTCGACGGCAACCGGAACAATGCCATAACCGTATTCCTTCGCTCAGGCACCTGCTCGTGAGCGCTTCCGCTCAGTGTCACTCTCTCAACGGTACCTGATCAATGGTACCGGTTCTTTGCGCTCGCCGAGGTCAGACCTTCTGCACGCTGCACTGCGGATTTCAAACCTTTGCCGCCACCCAGCGCCACAACCGCCGGCCGGCTGCGGGCCAGTAAGGTACGCCCGGCATCGCGCGCCGATTCAACAGTAACCGCTTCGATTTTTGCAATCAGTTCGGCGGGCGTCAACGGGCGGCCGTAGGCCATGATGTGCCGCGCCAACTGCTCCGCACGCGAACCGCAGCTTTCCAGCGCCATCAGCAGGCTCGCCTTCATCTGCGCCTTGGTCCGCGAAATCTCGGCATCGGTCAGGTTTTCGACCGCCGCATTCATCTCGTCAACGATCACATCCATCATCTCAGGCGCATCACCCGGATCGGTCCCGGTATAGAGTCCGAAAAAGCCGGTGTCTTTGTAAGGCGCATGGAAGGTGTAGATCGAGTAGCAGAGCCCGCGCTTTTCGCGCACTTCCTGAAACAGCCGCGACGACATTCCGCCACCAAGAATGTTTGTGAAAGTCTGCAAGCTGAACAGCGACGGATCGGTCTGCGCCACGCCTTCAAGCGCGAGCGTGAGATGCGCCTGCTCAAGATCGCGGCGCACCACCTTGCTTCCGCCCTGGCCGAACGACGCCGGCGACGACTTCGGCGGCGCGGCTCCGTCAAAGCTGGCAAAGCGCTTCTCGGCCTCGGCGACGACCGCCTTGTGATCGACCGCGCCTGCGGCGGCGACCACCATGTTCGGTCCGCGATAATGAGACTTCAGATAGCCGGACAGCATGTCTCGATCGAACTTGCTCAAGGTTTTTGTCGTGCCGAGCAACGAACGGCCGATCGGTTGTCCCGGAAAGCACAGCTCGTTGAGGTGTTCGAACACGACATCGTCGGGCGTATCCTGCGCCGCGCCAATCTCCTGCGCGATTACGCTCTTCTCGCGCTCAAGCTCTTCCGCGTCGAATGACGGGTTGGCCAGAATGTCCGAGAGTACATCGAGCGCCAGCGGCACGTCGGCCTTCAGGACGCGGGCATAGAACGCCGTGGTTTCCGTGCTCGTTGCAGCGTTGAGATCGCCGCCGACCGCCTCGATCTCTTCCACGATCTGACGCGAGGTGCGCGTCGCCGTACCTTTGAACGCCATATGTTCGAGCAGATGCGAGATGCCGTGCTCATTCTCTTTCTCGTCGCGGCCACCGACACCGGTCCACACACCAAGAGCTGCCGTCTCGAGATGCGGCATGCTGTCGGTGACGACAGTCAACCCGGTCGGCAATTGCGTGACATTGACGCTCATCGGCGCTCCTCAGTCGTCTTTTCTAAGTCGTCGGTTCTTTGGCGGCGCGACTGACCGAACGCACGAAACGCTCGACCTCCGCACCATCGTTCTTGATGACCTTGATCTGCTCCGGCCGGGTCATGAGACCGTCGAGCCAGACCGGCAGTGCCGGCCGCACGCCGCAGGCAGTTTCCACCGCGTCGGGAAACTTGGCCGCATGCGCGGTCGACAGCACGATATTCGGCACGCCCGTATCCGCACCAAGCCGCTCGGCAACCGCAATCGCAACGGCCGTGTGCGGATCGATCAGATCGCCGCATTCGCGCCAGGCGGTGCGGATCGCGGCAGCCGTCTCGGTTTCATCGGCGCGGCCGGCATCGAAACCATCGCGCACGGCGGCGAGCGCATCAGCCTGCAAGGTGAAACGGCCGGATTGTTGCAACGATGACATCAGCCCGCGCACAATCGATGCATCGCGGCCGACAGCTTCGAACAGCAGGCGCTCGAAATTCGACGAGACCTGAATGTCCATCGACGGCGATGTCGTCGCATGAACCTCGCGAACTTCGTATGTGCCGGTCGCGAGCGTGCGCGCGAGAATGTCGTTGACGTTGGCCGCGATCTTCAGACGCCGGATCGGCAAGCCCATGCGCTTTGCCACATAGCCTGCGAAAATGTCGCCGAAGTTTCCGGTCGGCACCGTGAAGTCGACCTGACGCGCCGGCGCACCGAGGGCAACAGCCGAGGTAAAGTAATAGACCACCTGCGCGACGATCCGCGCCCAGTTGATCGAGTTGACGCCCGACAACGACACCGCGTCACGAAACGCATGATGATTGAACAGGCCTTTCACGATCGCCTGACAATCATCGAAGGTGCCTTCGACCGCCAGCGCATGCACGTTGGCCGCAGCCGTCGTCGTCATCATCCGCCGCTGCACATCGGAGATCCGGCCGTTCGGAAACAGCACGATCAGATCGACGCTGTTGCGGTTGGCGAATGCCTCGACCGCCGCGCCCCCGGTATCGCCCGATGTCGCAACGACAATGGTCGTGCGCTGGCGGCGCTGTGTCAGCACATGATCCATCATGCGCGCGATCAACTGCATCGCCACGTCCTTGAACGCGAGCGTCGGGCCATGAAACAGTTCGAGCAGAAACTGGCCTGAGTTAATCTGGCTGACTGGCACCACCGCGGGATGGCGGAAGGTTGCGTAAGCCTCGATCGCCATGCGACCGAGATCGGCATCGGATAACTCGCCGCCGACGAACGGCTTGATCACATCGACGGCGACTTCCCAGTACGGTCGTCCGAGAAATCCGGCAATGGTCGCATGCGATAGCCGCGGCCAGACCTCGGGCACGTAGAGGCCGCCGTCGCGGGCAAGCCCGGCCAGCATCACATCGCAGAAGCCGAGTTTTGGCGCTTCGCCGCGCGTCGAAATGTACGTCGTCACATCCTTGCCGAGGAGCGATGTCTCGCTCCAAGCCTCTGGAAAATATAGAAAATCAGCGAAAATCCGTCGATCTGACGGCACCTTATAAGCAAGCGGCGGTGTTCACAAGGAAGCGGCGTGTCTTGCGGCATTCCTGTGGCTGACGATCCAGAAACCGAACGCGACGAGAACGGCGGCAGCGAGGCCGAACCAGGTGATTGCATATTGCAGGTGGTTGTCCTTCAGGCGCACCGAAAGCGGCCCCGGTTTGGGAACGCCGGACGCCGGAACCGGCTCCTCAAGATCGATATAGAACGGCGCGACGCTCGCAGCAGGCTGTCCCCATCCGAGCGTCCGGGCCATCGCGATATGATCGCGCGTAAACCAGAGACGCTTCTGTGGATTGTCGGCCGGCGCGAACCAGCCGGCGCGCTCCGGGAAGCGAATGTAACCGGTAAAGGTTTGCGGTGCCGCCGACATCGGCGCAATCGCGCGATCCTGCTGCGCACGATCCTGCAATGTGTTTTGCACAAAACCGAGATTGACGACGACCGTCTCGCCGCTGGCCAGTCTTGCAGGCACGAAAGCCCATGTCCCGGGACCCGAAACGTCCGCGCGTATCCCGGAACCAGAGCCGTAGACCATCACGTCTTTCGAGCGGTCGAGTGCGGCGGAAAATCTTACCCGCCGGAATTCGTCGCCCGCCTGCGATAGCGCCGTCCACGCCGATGCGGGCGGCAGCGAAACCGGATTCTCCGCAAGCCGCTCATCGAGCGCCGCGATCAACGCGCGTTTCTCATCCTTGCGATGAAGCTGCCAGACGCCAAGACCGATCAGCGTCGCCAGCATCGCAAGCGTAATCAGCGAGAGACCGAACGAGCCGCGCGTTTTAGCGACTGCGGTCACGGCCGGTCGCGCTCCACCAATTGACCCTCAGCGGCCTTGTGATGGAACTGCAGCGCGATCAACAAGGCTTTCATCGAGCGCAGCGGCAGCAACGTCGTCAGCAAGATCAGCGGCGTCCATAACACCGCATGGACCCAGAACGGCGGCTGATATTTCACCTCAACGATCAGCGCCGATCCGACGACAATGAATCCCGCGATCATGATGATGAACACCGCCGGGCCGTCGCCCGCATCGATGAAGCCATAGTCGAGCCCGCACATCTCGCAGGCCGGCCGCAATGTCAGGAACCCCTGATAAAGTTTGCCGTCGCCACAGCGCGGACACTTGCAGGCAAGTCCGCGCAACATCGTGGTCGAGAGCGAAGACTGCGGATCAGGTTGCATGAGACCGATGCCAATTGCCGCATATTATAGCGGCTCGTCATGCCCGCGCGTGTCGCGGGCATCCACGTCTTTACAGCGTTTTTAGACAGAAGACGTGGATGGCCGGGACAAGCCCGGCCATGACGAAAATTCAGTGGCCACCGCCAACAACCGGCGCGCCACGTCCCCAGACGTAGATCGCGAGGAACAGGAACAGCCAGACCACGTCGACGAAATGCCAATACCAGGCGGCAAATTCGAAACCGAGGTGTTGTTTGGGTGTGAAGTGACCAGCATAGGCCCGGAACAGGCAGACCAGCAGGAAGATGGTGCCGACCAGAACGTGGAAGCCGTGGAAGCCGGTCGCCATGAAGAAGGTCGCGCCGTAAACGTTGCCGGAGAACGCGAACGCGGCGTGGCCGTACTCATAGGCCTGCACGCAGGTGAAGGCCGCGCCGAGCACGACGGTGAGGATCAGGCCCCACTTCAAACCCTGGCGGTCGCCCTCGATCAGGGCATGGTGCGCCCAGGTCACGGTCGTACCGGAGGTGAGCAGGATCAGCGTGTTGAGCAACGGCAGATGCCACGGATCGAAGGTCTCGATGCCCTTCGGCGGCCAGACGCCACCGAACAACACATCGCGTGCCGCATGAACCGGATCGGCCGGAAACAGCGCCGAATTGAAATAGGCCCAGAACCACGCCACGAAGAACATCACTTCGGAGGCGATGAACAGGATCATGCCGTAGCGGTGATGGATCTGAACGACGCGCGTATGATCGCCCTTGTGCTGAGCTTCGCGGATCACGTCCGCCCACCAGCTCGCCATGGTGTAGAGCACACCGATGGTGCCGATGCCGAAAACGATCGGCGCACCAGCAAACATCTTGTGCATCCAGGTTATCGCGCCGACCGCCATGATGAACGCCGAGACCGAGCCGACGATCGGCCACGGTGATGGATCGACGAGGTGATAGTCGTGGTGCTTGGCTTGCCCCGTGGCCATTCGCGTTATCTCCGTTCGTTATGCCGATGATACCGGCATAAAATTTTCTCTCAAAGGTCCAAATTTAACACCGGCCGCGGGAACTCCCGCGAGCCACCTACAGGTTGCCCTTCGGCTTCTCCGGCTGGCTCGCCGCCACCGGGCTGATGTCCCGAATCCGAAGTTCGGTACCCTTTGCGGGAACGTCATTAGCGAACTTCGGATTCGATAGGACACCAGCAAAACCATAGATTCCAGTGTGGTCTTGGTTCGAAAGTTCTCTTGACGAGGGTGAAGCTACCAATGAAGAGAACTTTCGAACCACCACACTGGGCTCGTCTTTCACCGGATAAAACGTGTAGGACAGCGTAATCGTGTTCAGCCCGTTATGATCGCTGTCGTTGACGAGCGCCGGATCGACGTAGAACACCACCGGCATTTCGCGTTTCTCGCCCGGCGCCAGCCTCTGCTCATTGAAGCAGAAGCAATTGATTTTCTGGAAATAGAGGCCTGCGGTGAGCGGCGCGACGTTGTAGGCAGCGACACCCGCTGTCGCGCGCGCGGACTGGTTGGTGACGGTGTAGAACGCGGTCACCACCTCGCCGATCTTGACCTCGATCTCGGTCTTCTCGGCCTCGAACTTCCAGGGCAGCCCGCCGCTCACATTGGAATCGAAGCGGACTGCGATCCGCCGTTCCAGTGTCGCGGACGGTGCGGAGACAGCGACCTGCGTTGTGCCGTTAAAGCCTGTGACCCGGCAGAACCAGTTGTAGAACGGCACGGCGGCATAGGCCGCACCAACCATCAGCGCGACGAAAAATCCACACGCCGACGCAACCATCACGTCACGGTTGGTGCGCGGTTTGCGTTTCGTCACCGGAGCGGCTTGTGTTTTCTCTGTCATATCGGGCGCATCAGGACCGCAGGTCCCTTCACCATGGTGACGGCAAAAAACAGCACGACAAGAATACCAAGCGCCCATGCAATCGCAATCGAGCGCTCACGGCGGCGGCGCTTCTGCTCCTCGGTGAGCACAATCCCCGCTGGCTGGTCGTTCTGATCCATGCGGATGCCATCCATTCCTGACGACGCCCCTTACCCGAAAAACCGAATTGCTGAATGCACGATCGCCTCTACCAGAAGCGTTGCAAACAGCGCGAACAGATAGAGGATCGAGAACGCGAACAGCCGCCGCGCGGCGCGCAGCGCTTCCGGCCCGGTGCGATGGCGATAGACGTTGACGGATAGCGCGAACATCCAGCCGCCGAGGATAAGCGACACGACGCCATAAATTGCGCTGAAATAGCCGAGCGGCCACGGCGCCAAAGCGACCGCGACCAGAACAATCGTGTAGAGCAGGATCTGCAACCGCGTCGCATCGGGACCAGCCACCACCGGCAGCATCGGCACACCGGCGCGCGCATAATCGTCCGAACGAAACAGCGCCAGCGCCCAGAAGTGCGGCGGCGTCCAGAAGAAGATGATCGCAAACAGCAGGATCGGCTCGACCGACAGCGATCCGGTCGCCGCCGCCCATGCCACCACCGGCGGCAAGGCACCGGCAGCGCCGCCGATGACAATATTCTGCGCCGTCGAGCGCTTCAGCCACGCTGAATAGATCGCGATATAGAAGAAGATCGTGAAGGCGAGCAGCGCTCCGGCCAGCCAGTTGACCAGAATGCCAAGCGTCATCACCGAGAAGAACGACAGGATCACGCCGAAGGCCAGCGCTTCAGGCGCGCTGACGCGGCCCTGCGGGATCGGCCGTTTCACGGTGCGGCCCATCAGCGCGTCGATGTCGCGATCGTACCACATGTTGAGCGCGCCCGACGCGCCCGCGCCGACTGCGATACAGACCAGCGAGGTGACCGCGAGCACCGGATGAACATGACCCGGCGCTATCACGAGGCCGACCAGCGCGGTGAAGATCACCAGCGACATCACGCGCGGCTTCATCAGCTCAATGAAATCGCCTACACCTGCCTCGGAGATGTGCGGCTGGGCGAGGTCGATATGCTGGTCGGCGATAGACACGATTTGATCCTAACGATCGTTGGTCTTCGTCATGCCCGGCCCTGTGCCGGGCATCCACGTCTTCACTGGGCACACCAAGGAAAGACGTGGATGGCCGGGACAAGCCCGGCCATGACTGAGTTACTCACTTGATCCGCGGCAGAACTTCGAACTGATGGAACGGCGGCGGCGACGTCAGCGTCCACTCCAGCGTTGTCGCACCCTCACCCCACGGATTGTTCGCGGCCTGCTCCTTGCGGACGAAGGCATCGATCACGCCGTAGATGAAGATCAGCACACCGAATGCCGAAATATACGAGCCGATCGACGACACGTAATTCCAGCCGGCGAACGCATCAGGATAATCAATGTAGCGGCGCGGCATACCTGACAGGCCGAGGAAGTGCTGCGGGAAGAAGACCAGGTTGACGCCGACGAATGTGACCCAGAAATGCAGCTTGCCGATGGTCTCGCTATACATGTAACCGAACATCTTCGGGAACCAGTAGTACCAGCCCGCGAAGATCGCGAACACGGCGCCCAGCGACAGCACGTAATGGAAGTGCGCAACGACGTAGTAGGTGTCCTGCAGCACGCGATCGACGCCGGCATTGGCGAGCACCACGCCCGTCACGCCACCGAGCGTGAACAGGAAGATGAAGCCCATCGCCCAGACCATCGGCGTTTTGAACTCGATCGAGCCGCCCCACATGGTCGCGATCCACGAGAAGATCTTCACGCCGGTCGGCACCGCGATCACCATGGTGGCGGCGACGAAGTAAGCCTGCGTCGTCGACGACATGCCGACGGTGTACATGTGATGCGCCCACACCACGAAGCCGATCGCACCGATCGCGACCATGGCGTAGGCCATGCCGAGATAGCCGAACACAGGCTTCTTCGAGAACGTCGAGACGATCTGGCTGATCATGCCGAAGCCCGGAAGAATCAGGATGTAGACTTCGGGATGGCCGAAGAACCAGAACAGATGCTGGAACAGCACCGGATCGCCGCCGCCGTCAGCCGAGAAGAACGTGGTTCCGAAATTGCGATCCGTCAGCAGCATGGTGATGGCGCCAGCCAGCACCGGAAGCGCCAGCAGCAGCAGGAACACGGTGACCAGGATCGACCACACGAACAGCGGCATCTTGTGCAGCGTCATGCCCGGCGCGCGCATGTTGAAGATCGTGGTGATGAAGTTGATCGCGCCCAGAATCGACGAAGCACCGGCGAGATGCAGCGACAGGATCGCGAAATCGACCGACGGGCCCGGATGGCCGGTCGTCGATAGCGGCGCGTAGATCGTCCAGCCTGCACCGACACCCTTGGAGCCCGGCTCGCCCTCGACGAAGCCCGAAATAAGCAGGAGTGCGAACGAGGCCGGCAGCAGCCAGAACGAAATGTTGTTCATGCGCGGGAACGCCATGTCCGGCGCGCCGATCATCAGCGGCACGAACCAGTTGCCGAAACCGCCGATCATCGCCGGCATCACCATGAAGAAGATCATGATCAGGCCATGCGAGGTGACGAACACGTTGTACTGGTTGCTGGTGAAGAACTGGACACCCGGCGACTGCAACTCCATGCGGATTGCAACCGAGAGCGCGCCGCCGATCACACCCGCCATGATCGCAAACACCAGGTACATCGTGCCGATGTCTTTGTGGTTCGTCGAATAGACATAACGACGCCACCCGGTCGGGTGATCATGCGCATGATCGTCGTGATGGTCATGGGCGTGATCGTGAGTTCCAGCGGTCGTTGCCATCTTCTCTTCCTTTGAACTTTTCAGTTCGTTGAACCTTGCGGTTCGTCACACCTTGATCTGCTGCACAATTTGCCTAGCGCGCGGCCGCGCCCGCCGATGCATATGAACTGTTCCCGGGCACTGACGCGAATTTCTTCTTGGCTTCTTCAACCCAGGCCGCGAAGGCCTGCTCGCTCACGACGCGCACCGCGATCGGCATGTACGCATGATCCTTGCCGCACAGTTCAGAGCACTGGCCGTAGAACATGCCTTCCTTGGTTGCCTTGAACCAGGTCTCGTTGAGACGGCCGGGGACCGCATCGATTTTGATTCCGAACGAAGGCACCGCGAAGGCGTGGATCACGTCGGCGGCGGTGGTTTGCACCCGGATGATCTTGTTCACCGGCACGACCATCTCGTTATCGACGCCAAGCAGGCGCGGCGGCTTGTCGGCAACCAGAAGCGAATCGAACTCGAACTTGCCGTTGTCGGGATAGGTATAGGTCCAGTACCACTGCTTGCCGGTCGCCTTGATGGTGATGTCTGCCTTTGGCACGTCGAGCTGCTGGAACAGCAGTTTGAACGACGGAATCGCGATCGCCATCAGGATGACGACCGGTGCGACGGTCCAGATCACCTCGATCAGCGTGTTGTGAGTGGTTTTCGAGGGGACCGGATTGGCCTTGGCGTTGAATTTGACAGCGACGACGATCAGCAGCCCCAGCACAAACACGGTAATGACGGTGATTATCCAGAACAGCAGTTCATGGAACCAGATGATGTTGTCCATCACCGGCGAAGCCGATTCCTGAAGCTTGTATTCCCACGGCGAAGGCTGGCCCAGTCCGGCGAACGCAGCGCCCGCCGCCAGCAACACGACCATCGCTGCTGCGAAACCCAGCAACCCGCGGCTCGCTTGGCTCATCCCCTGGCCCATCCACCTTGTCATGCCGCTTTTACTCCCGCCGTCTTCGGTTCGACATCCATCGGTCCGACATCGCTTTTCCGCCGCCACGGCTTGCGGTTTTGGGCCATCGGCCCGGCGCTCGCTGGCAGCCTAGAAAGCGTCGAAATTCCAGCCTCTCAAACCATAATTCCAAGCCTACCGCAATGCACCTGATCGGGGGGCAGGCCAGATGTGACACAGACCCTGTGCACAGCCGGGAAGCGCCTGAAATTCCGCATCGAATCCATCATGCCGAGCATTTGTGGCCCGACAAATGCTTGACACCCTCCACGCCCGATGTACGCACAGACGAGACACACTCCCGGAACCCGATTCGGTTACGTTTCGGCGATCTGGCCGGGTTCAGGCTGCGCCCTCAAGACGCCGTCATTGCGGTATCAATCGTGTTTCGGATAGCCAAGGACATGATCCTGATGGGCCGCATGCCCCACCCAAGCTTCGGACACCTTGCCAGACCCTTGGCCACCAGATGGCTGACGTTGGCAGCACTTATGGCCGGCGCCAGCTTCGGTTCGGCTATTCCGGCATCGGCCCAGGGCGCCGTCCGCTCTGTCCATGGCGACTGGCAGATCCGCTGCGACACCCCGCCTGGCGCGCAGGGCGAGCAATGCGCCCTGATCCAGAGCGTGGTGGCCGAGGATCGCTCCAATGCCGGTCTGACCGTCATCGTGCTGAAAACCGCCGACCAAAAGAGCAAGCTGATGCGCGTGGTTGCGCCGCTCGGCGTGCTGTTGCCGTCCGGCTTGGGCCTGAAACTGGACAACAACGACGTCGGCCGCGCCGGTTTCGTCCGTTGCCTGCCCAACGGCTGCGTCGCCGAGGTTGTGATGGACGACGATCTGCTCGCCAAGCTGCGCACCGCGCGCACCGCGACCTTCATCATTTTCGAGACGCCGGAAGAAGGCATCGGCTTTCCGCTGAGCCTCAAGGGCATCGGCGAAGGCTACGACAAGCTGCCGTGACGCACTTTGCCGTCATGCCCGCGCTTGTCGCGGGCATCCACGTCTTGGCTGAAAGTCCTCAAGAAAGACGTGGATGGCCGGGACGAGCCCGGCCATGACAGCGCTGGCTCTTTGTCGTGAGCATTCCTATCTTAGGCAAAGCTATTTCACGTCCCTTCCTCCCGGAACCCCGACTATGACCGCTCCATCCATCTCAACCACCTCCCTGCTCGATCGCGCCGGTCTCGACCGCGATGCCGCCAAGAAAGAAATCGCCCGCGGCCTTGCCGGAGCAGACGATGGCGAGCTGTTTCTCGAATATCGCCAATCCGAAGGGCTGATGTTCGACAACGGCCGTCTCAAGCAGGCGACCTACGACACCGCGCAGGGCTTTGGACTGCGGGCCGTGAAGGACGATGCGGTCGGTTATGCCCATTCATCCGACGTGTCGCTGCCCGCGCTGATCCGCGCCGCGGATTCTGTGAGCGCCGTGCGCGGCGGTCACAGCGGCACGTTGGCGGCGGCGCCGAGCCACACCAATGTCAAACTCTATAGCGACGACAATCCGCTCGATGGCGTTGCGTTTGAGGCCAAAGTGAAGCTGCTCGCCGAGATCGACGCCTATGTGCGCGACAAGGACCCGCGCGTGCGGCAGGTTTCGGTCTCGCTCGGCGCAACATGGCAAGTGGTTGAAATTCTTCGCCCCGATGGCGAGAGCTATCGCGACATCCGCCCATTGGTGCGCATCAACGTGTCGGTTGTCGCAGGTCAGGGCGACCGGCAGGAAACCGGCAGCCACGGTTATGGCGGACGTGAAGGTTATGCCCGTTTCATCGAGACAAAAGCGTGGCGCAATGCCGCCGACGGCGCAATCCGCCAAGCCATGATCAATCTGGAATCGGTGCCTGCACCTGCGGGCGAAATGGACGTTGTGCTCGGCCCCGGCTGGCCCGGCGTGATGCTGCACGAAGCGGTCGGCCACGGCCTCGAGGGCGATTTCAATCGCAAGCAGACCTCGGCGTTTGCGGGCCTGATGGGCAAGCAGGTTGCGGCAAAGGGCGTCACAGTGGTCGATGACGGCACGATTTCATCGCGGCGCGGATCGCTGTCGATCGACGACGAAGGCACGCCGACCAATCGCACCATGCTGATCGAGGACGGCATTCTCGTCGGCTACATGCAGGACCGGCAGAACGCACGGCTGATGAACATGAAGCCGACCGGCAACGGGCGGCGTGAATCTTATGCGCATGTGCCGATGCCGCGCATGACCAACACCTACATGCTGGCCGGCGATCGCGAGCCTGCGGAAATTCTGGCGTCGGTGAAAAACGGAATCTTCGCTGCGAATTTCGGCGGCGGACAGGTCGATATCACGTCCGGCAAGTATGTGTTCCAGTGCACGGAAGCGTACAAAATCACCGATGGCAAAGTCGGGGCGCCGCTGAAGGGCGTCATGCTGATCGGCAACGGCCCGACCGATCTGCATCGCATCTCGATGGTCGGCAACGATCTCGAACTCGATGCCGGAATCGGCACCTGCGGCAAGAACGGTCAGGGCGTTCCGGTCGGCGTCGGCCAGCCGACCTTACGCATGGATCAGATCACCGTCGGCGGCACGGGCTAGCGTTTTTCGGGATCATGTTTTCTTCGAGCATGATCTGATCCGAAAACCGGTGCCCACTTTTCGGGATCATGCTCGTGCTGTCGGCCGCGCGCCGACCCGCCCCCACCACGCGGCGAGATGCGGCAAGCCTTCAGGCAGCGGCGTGCCGGTGTTCTTGCCGAGCAGCAGCGCGCACTGCGCGGTGATATCGGCAACCGTGTAGCGATCACCCGCGATGTATGGGCGTGACGCCAGTTCTCCATCGAGCAGTTTCATCATCGCATTCGCAGACTCGCACGCGATCGGCGCGACTTCGGCAACCTGCGGCCGGCGGCCTTTCCAGAATGGCGACGAGTGAACGAAGTTGTCGACCATCGGCCGCATCAGGTCGTGCTCCATGCGCCGGTCCCACATTTCGACGAATGCCTGCTCCAGCGGATCCTTGCCGAAAAGATTCGGCTCCGGATGCAGCGCCTCAATGTAACGGCAGATCGCGATCGACTCGGTGAGGTAGCGGCCATCGTCAAGTTCGAGCACCGGCAGCTTGCCGAGCGGATTGATTTTCAGAAACTCCGGCGTCGCGTTCTCGCCCTTGCCCATGTCGATTTCGACAGTCGGTAGAGAAACACCTTTCTCGGCGAGAAAGATGCGGACGCGGCGCGGGTTCATGCCCGCCTTCATGTTGTAGAGTTTCATGTTCGCTCCCCCGAGACTTTGAACGCTTTTTTCAACGCCAATCGTCGCGGCTATTGGTGGCGGCTGCAAGATATTTTCCGGGGCCGCGCGGCTTGCCACTTGGTGCGCGCGGCGCGCATCGTCATGCGGTGTGGGGAGAACGGTGTGGATCGGATCGTGATCCCAGCAAACTTATCTGATGACGCCCGAAATAAAGCCCGGCTTGCGCCGCGGCGGCTTGACCTGGCTCTTCAGGAAACACCGCGCGCCTTTTCCGATGTATCCGGGTCTCGCGTAAGTCCATGCGCGGCACTTGTCATCGGATTCGCAGACCGCCTTGCAGGTCTCACCCTTCGCATGGGCGTCGACCTCAACGCTGCGATAGTCGCCACCGAGCCGGTCGGTTGCAACCTCAAGAGCGCTGTTGCGCGTCTCAAGCACGCCGGCCCCGCGCACGCCGGACACGCAGCAGTTGCTCTCGACGCGCTCCGGCACAGCGCTCTTGAGCCAGCACGCCGCGCCGCGCTCGCTGTCGATCGGGTAATTGAAACTCCACGCCCGGCACTTGCGGTCGCGCTCGCAAGTCAGCGCGCATGCCGCGGGATCGCCAGTGGGAACCGACACGCGCTGATAGTCGCTGCCGGGGCGGTCGAAGCCGGTTTGCGCAATGCTGACGCCGGGCCATGCCGCGCACAGCACCGCCAAGATCGCAGCAATGATGAAGCTGACTCTCGGCATGCGAAAATATGTAACCTATTGATTTGAAGTGGCTTCTTGCGGCTGGCGGCATCGGTTTGCCGGTGGGCTGCCAACAGGGCTATTCAAGCGCCCCGCAGATGTACGTCGGATGAATGGATCGTCAGCCAGCCCATGGCCAAGCGCCGCAGGCCCACAGAGCGCCGCAGGCCAAAAGAGCGCGCCGCAGGCGCGTCGATCAAATTTCGGAGAATGCGATCAGAAAGCGTATTGATTGTAAGCCGGCTCGACCGAGCCGTTCCAATCGCCATTGAATTTGGCGAGCAGTTCTTCCGCAGGTGTGCGTCCCGCATCGACGATGCGATCGAGCGGCCCCAGATAGCGTGTCTCGTCGCTGCCCGACTGATCGAGCATGTTGCGGCGGCGCAGGCCCGCACGAGCGAGCGCCATGCAGTCTTTTGCGACTTCAAGCAAATTGCGATTACCGATTTTTGCCTTGAAGCCATGCGTCGTCACGTCATCGCGCAGCTTCTGTCGTTCTTCCGCACTCCAGCCCTTCACCAGTTCCCATGCCGCATCGAGGCTGGTGTCGTCGTAGAGCAACCCGACCCAGAACGCCGGCAGCGACGGCAGGCGTCCCCATGGCGCACCATCGGCGCCGCGCATTTCGAGATAACGCTTCAGGCGCACCTCGGGGAAAATCGTCGAGAGATGATTGGCCCAGTCCGACAGCGTCGGCCGTTCGCCCGGCATCTTCTCGTTGGTGCCGTCAAAAAACTTTCGGAACGACGAACCGGAGACGTCGATGTAGTCCTCGCCGCGCTTGACGAAATACATCGGCACATCGAGCGCGTAATCGACCCAGCGCTCGAAGCCCATGCCGTCCTCGAACGCCCACGGGATCATGCCCGAACGATTGTTGTCGGTGTCGCGCCAGATTTCCGAGCGGAACGACAAGTAGCCGTTCGGCTTGCCCTCGGTGAATGGCGAGTTGGCGAACAGCGCAGTCGCCACCGGCTGCAACGCAACCGACACACGCAGCTTCTTCACCATGTCGGCTTCGGACGAGAAGTCGAGATTGGTCTGCACCGTGCAGGTCCGGTACATCATGTCGAGGCCGTATTGGCCGACCTTCGGCATGTAATTCGTCATGATCTTGTAGCGGCCCTTCGGCATCACCGGAATGTCGGAGCGCGGCCATGACGGCGTCATGCCGAGCCCAAGAAATCCGATGCCGAGCGGGGTTGCGATCTCCCGCACCTGCGCCAGATGCGCCATCAGCTCCGAACAGGTCTGATGCACGGTCTCGACCGGCGCGCCGGAGAGTTCGAACTGTCCGCCGGGCTCCAGCGAAATCGCGCCGCCACCGGTCACATCATAGAGCCCGATGATATTGCCGCGCTCCATGATCGGCTCCCAGCCGAGCAGAAGCTTCATGCCATCGAGCAACGCGCGAATGCCGCGATCGCCCTCGTAGGCCACGGGCCGGTGACCTTCGAGCGTAAACGGAGTCTTCTCGTGCTCGGTGCCGATGCGGAAATCCGCGCGCGGCTTGGAGCCGGCCTCGAACCACTCCACAAGTTCGTCACGCGACGCGAGCGGCGTCATATCGATCTGGTCACGCGCCATACGAACCCCGGTGCCGAGC